>JAJDEC010000633.1 GCA_029259995.1 Phycisphaerae bacterium | reverse complement strand
CACGCGGCTGTGTTGACTCCGCCGTGAGGACACGGCGGGTCTGCGTGGCGCTATTGTGATCACATTCAGTCTACGGCGTTGCGTTTGAGGGCTGGGTTAGGTGCGCTTTCTCCGCGATTACCGTCCAGTCTGGGCGGGATGAGTTGTCGCGTGGATTCGCGCCGTCCCTCCGGGGCGGCAACGCGAATGTGGAATCCAACTCTACCCAGCCCTGAAAGGGCTGGGCTATTCTCATTCGATCCCTACGGGATCACGCCATTTGACACAATCTGGGGCAGATGGGACTGCCGACTCATTCATCGATTTTGAACCGCTTGCACTGTTTGAAGAATGCGAGCGGGTTGTCGTGGACGATTCTTGAGATCGTCTCCTCGGCGATGCCGCGGAGTTTCATTTCCAGGATCAGTTGCGGTACGGCCATCGGCTGGCTGGGGCCCCAGTCGCCAGCGGAGTTTGCGCAGAGGCGCTGCGTGCCGTATTTCTCAATCATGTCGGCGGCGCGCTGGGGCGTGCACTTGGTGATCGGATACATCGTCATGCCGCACCAGAAGCCGGCATCGAGGATGAGTTTGATCGTGTGTTCCTCGGCATGGTCGACAAGGACGCGTTCGGGTTTGAGGCGCGGTTCGTTCTTCAGCATGTCGAGGATCATGCGCGTGCCCTTGTACTTGTCCTCGAGATGGGGCGTGTGGATGAGGACGAGTTCGTCGCGCGAGGCGGCGAGTTCGAGATGTTCGCAGAAGATCGTCGCCTCGTTGGGCGTGTTCTTGTTGAGACCGATCTCGCCGATGCCGAGGACGTTGGCTCGATCGAGGAACTCGGGAATCATGGCGATGACGTCGCGGGAGAGTTCGACGTTCTCGGCTTCCTTGGCGTTGATGCAGAGCCAGCAGTAGTGCCTGATCGCGTACTGGGCGGCGCGTTTCGGTTCGACGTCCGTGAGCTGGCGGAAGTAGTCGCGGAAACCGTCGGCGCTGCCGCGATCGAAGCCGGCCCAGAAGGCGGGCTCGCTGACGGCGACGCAGCCGGCGTGGGCAAGGCGCTCGTAGTCATCGGTGAGGCGGGAGACCATGTGGATGTGCGGGTCGATGTATTTCATGATGGCATTTCGCTGTTCAAATCGTGCTGTTTGATCCAGCAGCAATCCTAAGCGATTCGGCAAATTGCGTCATGCATTCCCGTGGCCCAGTCCATGGCCTGGGGGAAGCGAATTGTGTTCGATTTTGCGTGGTTCATGTGATCGAGTCTGGGCTCCAGCGGATTCGAACGGCTTTGGCGTTTTGGTTGTGTTTCGTGGTGGATTGCGCGTTTCTATCCTGGAGCGCCGTGTCGGTCGGCGGTCGTCCGTGGTTTGAAGATCGTGCGCGAGTCTTACGGAATTCGCTTCCCCAGCCTGTAGGCTGGAGCACGGGTGATTTGCGGATTTGCTTGATGGTTCCGTGGCCCAGGCCATGGCCTGGGTAAGCGAATTGTGTTTGATTTTGCGCGGATCATGTGATTGAGTCTGGGCTTCAGCGGATTCGAACGGCTTTGGCGTTTTGGTTGTGTTCAGTGGTGGATTGCGCGTTTCCATGTTGGAGCGCCGTAGCGAGAGCGTTCTTCGGGTTCGAGGACTGCGAGCGAGTCTCACGGAATTCGCTTCCCCAGCCTTGTAGGCTGGGGCACGGGGCGGGCTTACCAGATGATTGGCCATTCGCCATTCCAGTTCATTTTCAGGACGGATTCATCGGCGTGTTCATAGTAACGATAGCTGCTCCATTTCCATTCGTCTGCCGTGTTCACGAGACCTCGTGTGATTGGATTCTTGTGGCAATAGTCGATTCGTTGATGGAGGATATCTTGACGTGTGATGTTTCGATCGAAGCCGCGAGTCGTCCAGATCGGTTTTTCACTTTCGTTTGATGTGGCCCAATGATTGAGTGGTTGCGCCCAGAGGCGACCGCGTTCTCGCCAGATGTCGCGGAGGCGCGCCTTGGCATCGACGCCCACGAAGTGCTTGAACTCACGGAGAAGCAACGAAATCGGGATGGGTGTGTCGTCGGAAGGTTTGTGCGGATAGAGCATAACGTGGACGTGTTCGGGCATGATCACGTAGGCGATCAGGCAGATATCAAACTTGTCCTGAATGTAGTGCAGGCCGTCGATCGCGGACTGCTTGACGTTGTCGTGGTAGAAGAATGCGAGGCGTCGGTAACAGGAAATGGTCCAGAAGTGGACGTGGCCGGGTTCGTCGATTCGTTTGAGATCCGTGGGCATGGTGTGATTCCACTCCGCGGGCTAGATGGGTTTGATCCAACTGGGGCGATTGTCTTCTTAAGCACTCTTCCAAATGAGACTGCAGTTCAGGGTCGAACGGAATTCGCTTCCCCAGCCTGTAGGCTGGGCCACGGAAACGCTACTTCGCGTTCGGGACATTCCACGCTTCTTCGTACGACAGGGAAAACGCCATCTGGCAGGCGGCGGCCTTGTCGGGGCGATTGCTGCGCAGGATGTCGATGGCGGTTTGAAGCTGAGTGAGGCGGTGGTCGTTTGGCGAGTCGCCTTCGCCTCCGGCGATGCGATCGAGGTTGGCGGCAATTTCGAGGATCCTGCCGCGGGTTTCGAGGAAGTGGCGATCAAGGGCGGCTTTGGCATTCAGGGTTCGGGGCATTGGATTATTCTCCTTGTGACGGTCGTTCGTTCTTCTTCGCCTGGATCTCGGTCGAGTCCCCATCCTTTGCATTTGCAAAGGATGGGGCACCCGACCAGTGTTCCCGTTTCGACATGCCGACGTTGGGCGTCGGCATGGCACCCAGTGGCGCGTGGCACCCGGAGCACTGGGTGACAAGCACTCAGTGGCACTTGGCGGGCGGCTTGACACGCACTGGGGGCTAACTCTAGCATAAACCTGTCGTTCCATGAAAAAACGCCCTCCGCGAGGAGGATTTCATGCAGCGGGCCCTGCGGGCTTCAGCAGTCGATTGCGCTGCGAACGGCACCCTTCACGCATCAGTTTGGGATTTCGAAAACATCATGGAGATTCACGAAAGCGTCCTCGAGCTCGTGGGGAATACCCCGCTTGTGCGCCTCAAGCGCGTTACCGCCGGTCTGAAATGCGACGTCGTCGCCAAGGTGGAATACCTGAACCCGGGCGGATCCGTCAAGGATCGTCCCGCCATGCGAATGCTGGAGGCGGCGGAGAAGTCCGGCAAGCTGAAACCCGGCGGCACGATCATCGAGCCGACGAGCGGTAACACGGGCACGGGCCTGGCGATGGCGGCGGCCATCAAGGGTTATCGCTGCATTCTCGTCATGCCGGAGAAGATGTCGGCGGAAAAATTCGCGCTGTTGCGTGGTTATGGCGCGGAGACCGTGACAGTCCCGATGGTCGGCGCGAACGATCCCGAGAGCTACTACAACGTGGCGAATCGGCTGGCGGCAGATATTCCCGGCGCGTTCCAGCCGAATCAGTTTGAGAATCCGGAAAATCCGAATGCGCATTACCACTCGACGGGGCCGGAGATCTGGCGTCAGACGGATGGGAAGATCGACTACTTCGTAGCAGGAATCGGAACTGGCGGAACGATCAGCGGCACAGCGCGGTTTCTGAAAGAGAAGAATCCAGACGTCAAGATCATCGGTGCCGATCCGGAAGGTTCGATCTATACGCAGGGCGGCAAGCCGAAGTCGTATCTCGTCGAGGGGATCGGCGAGGACTTTGTTCCGCCAAATGCGAACCTGAAAATTGTCGACCAGGTTGTGAGCGTGTCAGACAAGGACTCGTTTGTGATGACGCGGCGGTTGGCGCGCGAAGAAGGCCTGCTTGTCGGCGGTTCGTGCGGGACGGCCGTCTGTGCTGCGCTGCGCGTGGCGGCGAAGCTGCCGGAAGGGAAGCTGGTTGTCGTTTTGCTTCCGGATACGGGTCGGGCGTATCTCAGCAAAATCTATAATGACGAGTGGATGCAGTCGCACGGGTTCATTCCGACGCCGGGGCACGGTACGACGCTCGGTCACGTGCTGGCGAGCAAGGGACGTCTGCCAGCGTTGATTACGTTGAACAAGGACGATTCGGTTCGCAAGGCGATCAATTTGATGCGCACGAAAGATATCTCCCAGATTGCTGTCAGCAATGACGCGGGCGAGATTGTGGGATCGATCCAGGAAGTCACGGCACTTCAGTTGGTGTTTGATCATACGGACATTGATACGAAGGCCGTCGGCGACGTCATGGGTAGTGCGTATCCGAAGCTGGAGGCGAGTGCCGAGATCGATCATGGAATCAAGGCGCTCTCACTGGGTGCTGCCGCCATCATTGTTCGCGAGAATGACAAGGCGATCGGCCTGCTGACGAAGAGCGACTTTATTGCGTATCTCAGCGGCGACACGGAGGAAAGCGTGACCGCGGTTCCGGCCGACGGGAAATAGGGGAGATGGGTCGCGGCCGGCGCAATGTGCCCGTCCGACGCTTCGTTCGACGCGCGCATAGAATCTGATATGACGATGGCGATCGAGCGAATGTACTGAGAATCGAATTGGCGCGATCGTGATGTGTCGCGCGAACGGAGTGATATCATGCGTTTTTCAACCAAGGCGATCCACGTCGGCCAGGAAGCCGATCCGACGACGGGCGCGACAATCGTGCCGATCTATCAGACGTCGACCTACACGCAGGACGGCATCGGTCAGCACAAGGGGTTCGAGTATTCGCGAACGGGCAATCCGACGCGTTCGGCGTTGCAGGCCTGCCTGGCTTCGCTTGAGGGCGGTGAGTTCGGATTGGCCTTCGCGTCGGGGACGGCGGCGGCGGATGCGACTTTGAAGTTGTTGTCACCGGGCGATCATGTCGTGTGTGCGGACGACGTCTATGGCGGCACGTATCGACTCTTCGAGCTGGTACTCAAGCGATACGGTATTTTGTTCTCATGGATCGACATGACGGATGCGGCCAACGTCAAAAAGGCGTTGCGTCCTGAGACGAAGATGATCTGGATCGAGACACCGACGAATCCGATGCTGAATCTCGTCGATATCACGGCAGTGTCGGCGATCGGCAAACAGGCCGGCGCGCTCGTCGTCGTCGATAACACGTTTGCAAGCCCGTACCTTCAGCGGCCCTTGGCGCTCGGGGCGGATATTGTTCTGCACAGTACGACGAAGTACATCGGCGGCCATTCGGACGTCGTCGGCGGGGCGATCATGACGAATCTCAAGAAGGAATACGAGACGATCAAATACCATCAGAACGCCGTCGGTGGCGTTCCGGGCGCGTTCGACTGCTGGCTGGCGTTGCGCGGCGTCAAGACGTTGGCAGTCCGCATGAAGGCGCATTGCGAAAACGCGATGCGGATCGCGCAATTCCTGGCGGAGCGCGACGATGTCGAGCGCGTCGTCTATCCCGGTCTATCGGCGCATCCGCAGCACGAGCTGGCGGCGCGGCAGATGACGGACTTCGGCGGAATGGTCTCTTTCACAATTGCCGGCGGCGCGGCGGCGGCGAAGGCATTTGCCAACAAGACGAAGCTGTTTGCATTGGCCGAGAGCCTTGGAGGCGTTGAGAGTCTGATCGGCCATCCCGCGACGATGACGCATGCGAGCATACCGAAGGCGGAGCGCGAGTCGCGGGGGATCACGGACGGCCTGTTGCGACTGAGCGTCGGCATCGA
>JAJDEC010000632.1 GCA_029259995.1 Phycisphaerae bacterium | reverse complement strand
ACCGCTTCGAGGCGGGAAGCATGTTCCAGAGCTTACTCGCATAAACGTCAAGCCGCGGCTTGTCGTCGTGAGACATGCCACGAAAGCCCAACCCAATACAAACCAGATACAGACTCAGTTGCTCGGCGAGTTGATGCGCATCATCCCGATTGTGACGCTGCGCGACATCAAAGTCTGCCTGCAACTTGTTGCAGTCGTCGAAGAATTGTTCACCGCCTAACGACTCCATGTGCCCAAGAACGTCTGGATCCGTTTCCAATCGGTTGTGAAACCAGAACTCCGCACCTTCGTCCCATTCGGAATTGAGAATTCGATAGTCGATGAAATAGACGAGCATCGCCTTGACGCGATCATCCCACGCCCGCTGATTGTCGGGATTGCCGAATGCAAGATCCTTGGCTTTGTCCAGGGCCGCCTTGGCGGCAAAAATATATTCCGACGGCGGTGGCAACGAACCGGATCGACGATGCCGATCAAAATCGATGATTAGTTCGAACACCGGCCAACAGGCGATCGTCAGGTCCAATCGCGGCGTGCGTTCCGGATTGAAACGATCCGTTGTGGAGGACTCGCGATCGGCAGACGAGGATCGTCGCTCACGCGGTTCGGACTGACGCCTGATATCCGGCTTATTTCTTGATCGGAACATAGAGTGTCGGCCTGAGTTTCTCGATGTCGCCCAATTGATCTGCCCTGAGACTCATGCGAATGCCGCGTTCGGATTCGCACTCTCTCCAGTAATCGCGATTGTCCACGGCGCTGGGCGTCTTGTCTATCTTAAAATAGTGCAGCCCCTGCCGATGCGGGAGCGTGCCCTGCGGCGGCGTCCGTCGGGCAAATCGAAGTCCTCTGACGGCCACACCGTGAATCCGCGGGGCTCGTCGTGGAGAGGCCAGTTTCAAGTCCAGCGCCTTTTCGCCCAACTTGTGATCGACTTCATGCTCGTCAAGCTCAATCGCCTCGAAGGCCACGAACAACTCCCGATTCTCGTCGATCCACTTGCGATCGAGTTCAACCTGAAGACCTTCTATGCCGTTGATGTCTCGGACTCGCTCAAACGGGCGGGTCTCGTAGTCCGTCGGCTCAAGCAGCTTGAGGAGCTGTTGAATTCGCCGTGCAACTTCATCAAACGTATCGCCTGGACGATCGTGATCGTAAGTCGCCAGTTCGTGCGGCGCCATGACAGTCGTGTCGAACAGCGAAAGCTGGCCAATCAGGCGAACGAAAGCGACGTAAACGTCGAATGGATGCAGCATCGGCGATTGGAGCCAACCCGCCAGTTCTCCACGTGTCGCATTCAAACACTGAAGCTTCAACAGGTGCGAGATGCTTCCGCCCAGCCCGTCAGAAAATGACATCCGCTGCTCAACGGCTTCGGAGGCGAGCGTATCGCTCTTCGCCGAAATCTGATCCGAAACCGAATTGATCAATGCATGCAATCCGCGATCGGCATGGCTGGACAGGAGCGGCCCACAGCCGAGGCGATCGAATTCCGGAACCGCCCCGGGCCGGTCCGTCCGCTTGAGACGACCGATGCGAATGACATCGTATCCCGTGGTATCTTCAGCGCCGACGAACAGCTTGCCGCGCATTCGCCGCACATTCAGATCTTGTGCATTCTCTCCCGTGTTCTCGTCGAGTCGCTTGAGTTGATGAACGACGAATCGAGGCGTGCCCCGATCCAATTCCGGCTCCTCAAGCGACACGGCGTTGGCGCGGACTTCCTGCATCGATGGAATTCCGAATGCGATTTCAACGCCTCGTGGGGCTGCTTCCAGTTGTTTCTTGAAGTCGCGCGGCTCGACGGATGTATTCTCCGGGATTCGAACCCACGTACCGTCCTTCATGCGGATCTGGCATCGATCGAGTCGCAGCGTGAAATCCTCGAGCGGGCCCTCGGCCACCTCCAGAAGCACGGCCCCCCATGGAAATGCACGGACCGATCCAAACGTCGCCCGGGCAATCGTCTCTTCCCATCGCTGATAGGACTGCAGATGGTGCGGGCGCAGGAACATGCCTTCCGACCAATGCACTTCCGTCCACAACGACATGATTATTCCCCATCCTTTGTGCCACAGGGCGTCGCGTCTCGCCCTGCGCATCAAGTTTGATTCAGTGTCGTCAATCCGAGATCATGAACTACTCTGTTTTCTCGAGTTTGACACCCTGACGCAGGATCTTGAACGTCGCTTTCTCGATGCCGCTGAATGAAACGCCGGCGGGCTTGACGTTTCGCACCAGGTTACTTGCGCTGCCCTTGTAGAATTCAGGAATGACGTATACGTAGGCCGTGTCGAGACTCTGCCGGTCCGGGAATTGTGCCTTGATGAAGTCGAGATTTACTTCGCCACCGCCACCTTGAAAATAGCCGTCGATGCGGGCGCCATATACATCGCCTTCGTCGTTGGTGAATACCCGGATCTGATTGCTGGGAAGGCAAAACTGATCCGACTTGATGCAATCATTGCTTGTCGGACGTTTGCGATACCACGATTCCGTTGTCAGCATCGTCGAACTATTCGCCGGATTTAGCTCGGCGTTAAATTTGGAAACGTCGCCCGTGTAGTCCTCCTTGAACACGATCACGACATCCACATCCACGGGAAGTCCGTCGCCACCCGGATTCGTGAAATCGTTGATACTCTTGTCGGTCGTGATGATCACAGTCCTCGGTCTGTTGCAACCGATGATTGCGCTGGCCGCCACCAGCATCAGACCCATTTCTCCGATCCGACGCGCGCGATGATACATGACGAGTCTCCTAGCCTGACCTTGAGATTTTGGAATTGCAGTCTCCGACAACCCTTTGGATGCTACCATACCACGCGGCGGTGGCAATCATGAATCGGACCGTCGTTCATCGACGCCCCGTGGCCAAGGTGCGATACATCTCCTCGACCCGGCCGGCGTGGTATTCTCTCATGTGCTGCCCAAACAGCGCGGGGCCGCTTTCTCGTTGATACGCCCTTAGCATCTTTCGCGGATCGTCGCGGAGCCCCTCGCCGCTCGTCTTGATACGATGATCGAGCTCCTTTTCGATCGATCGTACCGCCGCATCACCAGCGGAAATCGCAGCCAGAACGAACCGTTCAAGCAACACAAATCTTGCAGTGAGGCGCGGCCCCGCCGGTCGCATCAAGGCGGACGCCAATAACTTTTCTATCGGTTCCCGATTTTGAAATGCCT
>JAJDEC010000631.1 GCA_029259995.1 Phycisphaerae bacterium | reverse complement strand
AAGGCGCGCGCGGGCAGCCAGGTGGCAAATGACGAATTGCTGGAATCGATATCGCTAAACCATCTGGAAGACAGTATCCGAAACGAGATTGTGGATACTGATGACTCATTCAAATACACAACACCGTCGAAATGTCAGGCGACGATCAAGTACGTTGCTGCAATCGGCGAGTTGACTCCCGGTGCTGATGTTGTCGTGATCACTGACCGGACACCTTTCTATGTGGAACAAGGTGGTCAAGTCGCAGACATTGGAATCATCACGACGGCGAAAGCACGGGTGGACGTTGAATTCGTGAAGCGAATAGAACGAGGAGTGGTACTGCACAAGGGTAAGCTCTCGGGTGGCCTGATCGACCACAATCAGTCAATCGAAATGGAAGTCGATTGGCCGCGTCGTGAGCGCATCATGTCCAACCACACCGCCACCCATATCCTCAACTGGGCACTGCGCGAAATCCTCGGCGATCACGTCATGCAGAAAGGCTCCCTCGTCGATCCTGACAAGACGCGGTTCGACCTGTCCCATCATGCGAGCATTTCCAACGACGAGCTCACGCGCATCGAAACCCTCGTCAACGAACAGATCGACGAGGACATGCCCGTCTATGCGGAAGAGGCCGATCAGAAGCAGGCCCGCGAAATCAACACGCTCCGCGCCGTCTTCGGCGAGAAATACCCCGAGCGCGTCCGCGTCGTCTCCGTCGGCGTTCCCGTCAAGGAACTGCTGATGCGACCGAAGGACGAGCAGTGGATGAAATACTCCGTCGAGTTCTGCGGCGGTACCCACGTGCAACGCACGGGCGAGATCCAGCGATTCCGGCTCATCGAGGAGTCGGCCGTGGCCAAGGGCATTCGCCGCGTCACGGGCATCACGGGCGAAAAGGCCCGCCATGCGGAGAAGCGTGCGGAGTCACTCGGCAAGGAGATCGACGCCGCGCTGGCGGGCGTCAAGAGCGCCTCCATCGACGCCGCCGCGCTCGAATCGTCTTTCAACGCTTTGAGTGCGCAGGTCAACGAAAGCGAGCTGCCCGTTGTCGAGAAGCTCCACTTGCGCGAAAAGCTCGGCGAACTGCAGGAACACGTCAAGCAGTCGAAGAAGGCGCAGGCCAGGGCCAGCGCCGCCGACATCATGGGCCAGCTCGACGAAATCCTCGCCGGCGCAGTCAGCCATGGCGACGTCAAAGTCTGCTGCGCCAACCTCGGCGCCGCGCCCGTGGACCAGATGCGCTCCGCCGCCGACTCCCTGCGCGATCGCGCCCGATCGGCTGCCATCCTTCTGGCAGGCACGACCGACGATCGCGTCGTGCTGCTGGCGGCGATGACGAAGGACGTCATCGGCAAGGGCGTCAAGGCGGGCGATCTCATCAAGGAAGTCGCCCCCATCGTCGGCGGCAAGGGCGGCGGAAGGCCGGACATGGCCCAGGGCGGCGGTACGGACGCGACGAAGATCGACGACGCGCTGGCTGCCGCGAAGACGTGGATTGGTGGGAAGCTGGGCTAAGGCGGTGCCGCCGTGTTGGCGGCCGTCGAATTGAACGCCTGCTGCAGCATTGAACCGTACCAGGCTGAATCCAAAGACGGAGGCGAACAACACCGCGGCCAATTCGTAGGCTCATGATGGACCCATGCCCACCATTCGATCGACCAGACAGGCGATTTTCCGACTCGGCGCCCGTTGGTGTGTTTGTTCGCGTCAGCCTGTTGACAGGGCTCGTCGCCGGGTTGGCCATTCTCGTGTTTGGCATCGCCATCTTCGCGGGCGCTTCCGCACTTTACTCGTCCATCTATGATGCGCCGTGTTCCGTGTCCGAGTGTTTTGAGCAATATTCCGGACTCATCTTCCCGACGAACTCGACCATCGTGCATTCCGCATACGTTCGAAACGGATTCAATGGAGACGGAGAGTACGTCTGTATCTTTGACCTATCTTCTGAGCAGGTCGAATCGCTCGTTGGAACGCCGTGCTGGGGATCGTCCTGGCGGGCTGGGCTGCCGGAACCGAAAGCAAACCGATTCTTCGACGAGCGTTTCAGGAATGATCCAGTGTGGACCGACACATCGGTTCTGTATGTTGTGGAGGATCGTGGTCCGGCAGATTTTCCATGGCACAATGCCCGGATCATCATTGTGAGTCCTGAAACGGGACGCGTCTGGTTCGGCGAATACGATTTCTGATGGCGATCCAGGCGAAGTGACACGTAGACGATGACTTGGATAGTGACTGGGACAAGGCAGGAGTCACAACGCAATGCTCAACGGCGCCCATGCAATTATCTACAGTACCGATCCGGATGCCGATCGCGACTTCCTGCGCGATGTTCTCAAATTGACGCACGTCGACGTCGGGCGCGGCTGGCTCATCTTCGGCCTGCCGCCCGCCGAAGTCGCCGTGCATCCCGGCGAGAAGAATGACGTGCACGAGTTCTACCTGATGTGTGAAGACATCGAGGCATTCACGGCGGCGATGGCGAAGCACGGCGTGACGTGTGAGGCCGTGCGCGACGAGGGCTGGGGCCTGCTGTCGCAGATTCCGCTGCCCGGTGGCGGCCGACTCGGCGTCTACCAGCCCCGCCATGCGCGGCCCGAGGCCATGTGACTCGGATCGGCGTCGGTATATTCAGGCAGACAGCACTGTCGGGTCCGCACTGCGGGCCATTCGCCTGAAGAACGGTAAACGGGGTGCCATGCTTGCCCTTCAAGTCAAGCATGCGAACGCGTCGTTGGCAACATCATCAAGAATGGCCGGGTGAACCATGGCTTCAGCCGTGGGGGAGCGGCGTTGCTGGTGGCGGCACTGCTTGAGAGCAGTGGCACCCGGGGTTCACTCGATCCCTGGATCCCTCGAATCCTGGATCCCTCTACCGCCATCGCGTCGGCTTCTCGCGCGGCGGCATTGCTGACACAGCAGTGGCACCCGAGGAATGGTGGGCACGGCCCACCCTACGGGAGGTTGCGAATGCGTTACGCCAGCCCAAGCGCCCGCGCCGTGGCCGCGCCGATATCCGCCGGCGACTCGGCGACGTGGATGCC
>JAJDEC010000064.1 GCA_029259995.1 Phycisphaerae bacterium | reverse complement strand
GACGAACCGACGCGCGGTATGCTGGAAGAGAATCTCGCCCTGGCCGAAGGCGGCGACATCGCCCTGTGCTTCTCGTCGGGCATGGCCGCCATCTCGGGAATCGTCCAGTGTCTGCTCCGACAAGGTGAGGGCCTCATCAGTCATCGCGTCGTGTACGGATGCACCTATTCCCTGTTTACGAACTGGTTGCCGCGCTACGGCATCAACGTCCAGTTCAACGACTTGACGAAACTGGATACTCTGCGCGACGCCATCGATTCGCAAACTCGGATCGTTTATTTTGAAACGCCCGTCAATCCGGATCTGACATTGATTGACATGCAGGCCGTCTGCGACATCGTCCGCGAAGCCAACGTCGATCGCGATGCGTCGTCGCGCATTCGTGTCATTGTCGACAACACGTTTGCGACGCCTGTGTGCCAACGGCCTATCGAATTCGGGGTCGACGTCGTCTGCCATTCCCTCACGAAAGGCATTGGCGGATTTGGTACGGACATCGGGGGCGTTGTGATCATGCCCGAGGACCTTCGAAATCGAATGCTTCTCTATCGCAAGGATTTCGGCGGCGTGCTTTCACCAAAGGCCGCGTGGGCCACTCTCGTTTACGGTCTTCCCTCACTGGCGACGCGAATGGCGAATTATCAGAAGACGGCCCATCACGTTGCCAAGTACCTCGACCAGCATCCCAAAGTCGAGAGAGTGATCTATCCCGGCATCGAGTCATTCCCCCAATTCGAATTGGCGAAGAAACAGATGCGCGATCCCACGGGTCATTTCTCGCCGGGAAGCATGCTCTACTTCGTTCTCAAGGACGCGGGATCGGACGGTGAACGCGGCTCTCGCTTCGTCGACTTCGTTGCCCGAAACGCTTACTCCATCAGCCTTGCCGTCAGCCTCGGTCAGATAAAGACGCTGATCGAATGCCCCTTCAACATGACGCATTCGTCACTGCCGCCCGAGGAAAAGGCGATCCACGGCGTCGTTCCCGGCGGAATCCGTCTGAGCTGCGGCCTGGAAGACTGGAGCGATATCGTCGCGGACCTCGACGATGCCATGAACGCAGTTTGATGACCCATGATCACGCGATCTCGTGTGTGCGGCCGCTGAGCGCTCATTGCATGCGTCGCACCTCTGCCGCCGATCTGACCCGATCCGCTCAGGGACAATCGCCGCTCGCCAACAGTTCGACGACAAACGTCTCGATATCGTCGATGTTCGCCCCCCCATTACCGTCAAGGTCCGCACACTGGCAGGATTGCCCATCGAGAAGGCAACTGACGAATGATGCGATGTCCAACCCGTCGCGTCGACCGTCGGCGTTTGTGTCGCCAGCGCATGAGCACGTCGCACTGGTTGCGGACCAGAAGCCGCCGATCAATTCGAAGCCACCGCCAAAGTGCTCGCCCGCGTCAGGTTGGCCGATCGTGCCCGACAGTTCGAAGCCGCCGCCAAAGCTCATGCCGCTGCCGCCATCGATCGTATAGGCATCGATGCTGAAGGGACCGTTGGCGCGAGTCGTTGCCACGAGCATCAGCAGGATGGCTGTCGCGCGGATGAAGGTTACGCATTTGATCATCATTGTTCTCCGTTCTCTCTACTTGCCTTCGCGTTTGGCGAACGCATGTAGTCCACATTGATTCAGTTACCGAGGCGAATCGCCTGCCCCGTCGGATTCACGAATCGCGTCGGCTTGTTGAATGTCACGCTTTCGGGATAGTGACCGCTTGTCCTCACATAAAGCGTCGTCAGCACACCCGTCGGCGAAGCGGCGACGGCTTCGGCGAACAACTGGAACGGCGCCGCCGCCGAGCCGGTTCCGCCCGGCATGGCGAGACGGTCCACGATAAATGCCGGATCGCCGCAGGAGACGTCGTATCCCAGAAACACATCGCCCGGGCTGTTGCAGTGCCCCGCGAAGGCAACGACGCATCCACCGCCGGCTGGAAAGCACGCCCCGCAGTCGATATCGGAATGCGATTCATACGCACCCAGATCGACGATCGGCGCCGTGCCGTTGCCCGTGTCACCGACGCCGGGATTGTCGACGAAGCGCGGTCGGCCGCCGACATCCGTCGTGAGTCCCGCGGCAACGAGCGCGTTGCTGCCTGCATCCACGAGAGGTGACGAGCATGAGAGGCGGACATCACCGTAGTCGTCGTCGGCAGTTCCCCAGACGCCGTCGGCGCCCGCGAACGGGTTTCGAGCGAATACGGGGTCAACGGCCATCCACGTCGGGCCCGTTGCGCCGTTGAAATCGCAGTATTGGATTGTCGGAACCGGATTACCGACTTCCCAGGCGATCTGAGATGACGACAGCGTGCCGTTCGCGTCCTGGTTGTTCCAGAGGATCGAGTTTGCCAGTGTTCCTGTTGCGCCCTGATAAAGGAATACGCCCCCGACATTGTTTGTTGCGTGGTTATGTGTGAATGTCGAATTCGTGATCGTGAGCGGGTCAATTCGGGCCGCGATGGCGCCACCACTACCGCTCTGCGATGTGTTTCCGACGAAGGTGCAGCCATCAATGCGACTTGTACAACGAAATAATGAGATCGCGCCGGCCGAAACTGCGGTGTTGCCGTGGAAGCGACAATTCCTGAATGTCTGACCTGATTGAGATCCAGCAATGGCGCCGCCTACGAACGTGGAGATGTTGCGTTCGAACAGGCAGCCTTCGACCGTTGTCTGTGAGCTTTGGAAACTGGCGGCGCCGCCGAAACTCGAGCTGTTACTTCGGAACGTCGATCCGTTGATCGACGCCGTCGCCGAGTTGGCAATTCCAACGCCGCCGCCATTGTCCGATGCCGAGTTCCCGTCGAATACGCAATCCACAAAGCCGCCGCCGGCTGATTCGAAGTACGCACCTCCGCCGAAGGTTTGCGCAGAATTGCCGATGAACTGGCATTGTACGAATGTGATCTCGCCATCACCGCCGACAAAGGCCCCTCCGCCGCCGGCAGACGTCTCCGTCGCAACGTTTCCCTGAAGAACGACATTTGTCACGACAATCGGAGACGGCGCCGCACCAAATGCCACGAGACCGCCACCGTAGTTTGCCACACAGTTTTGAATGACGAGATTCCGCACGGTCGCGGACGCATTTTCGATTCTCACGCCGCCGCCGGCATGGAATGAACTCGGATCACCCAGCGCGTTGCCGTCCTGAATGGTAAAGCCATCCAGCACGCTGCTTGCGCCGATGTTGGATGCGAACACGACGTTGTGCGAATTGTCGCTGTTGTCGCCCTGCGTACCAATCTCCCCCGATAGAACCGTGACATTGGCTGCGATGTTTCGCTGGTCGCGGCTTGTTTCGCTGCCGACGTATCCGCCATAGACCGCGACATTGTCCTTCAGGTCAAATGACATTGTGCGGTCATTCGTCCCCGAATCGGGCCGATACGTTCCCGCGGCGACCCAGATCTCGCTGCCGGCCGAGGCGTTCGTCAGCGCCGTCTGGAGTTCGCTGTAGGCGTTCGACCACGACATGCCATTCTGCGCGCCAGCGCCGCCGGGTGTGACGTAGATCGTGGCCGCCTGCACCGTCGCGACGAAGCCAAGCGTCAGTGACGATGCAATCATGGCCGCGTTTTGTCTCATTGTCTTTTTCATGACGTTTCTCCTCGCGCCGAATTCGCGTTACTGCAATGACACGAGAACCAGGACCAGACCGCGACCAGTCTCCAGCGACGACATGGCCTTGCCGATGATCGCCCCCTGGCTGCGCATCGTGTCGCCGACTTTCATCGCGTGGCCCGGCGTGCTCGATGTCGTCAGCAGATCGCCCGCCTTCACGGCGCCACCCGCATCGGCATCGACGTAGCACCAGACGCGACCGTTCATCGCGACGGGATGTTCGCCCTGCGCAATCGAACCGGTCTGCGTCAGTGTCAATCCCGGTCTGACGCCGCCCGCGCCGCTGATGATGCCGGCGACCGTCGCGTCGTAGGCGTCGCCTGACACGCGCAGCTTGCCGATGTGCAGTGGATCAATGCTGACAACCATGCCGGGCGTCGGTGCTTGACCGCGCGTCGCGATGATGTCGTAGGGTTCAGCGATGTCCGATCCGCCGGTGATAAACAACGTCGGCGTCGTCATGGACGAGCCCGCACTGATCGACGAGCCTGCACTAATTGATGCCCCGGCACTAATGGATGTACCGACGCTCAACGACGTCCCTGCGGTGATTGACGACGCGACGCGTGCGTCGCCGTTTACGTCCAGCGTCGCATTCGGCAGCGTGGTCCCGATGCCAACACGCCCGATGTCGTTGACCACGATTCGGTCAGCCACGCCTGGAATCTCCGGCGCCATGTATGTCGCGAAGGGCAAATCGCCGGCACTGGGTGTGCCGTCGAACCACGCGCCGCCGGCCGGATAGGGGTTGTTCTCGCAGGTCGGACCGACAGATCCGCTGGTAGCCTGAACGACGAGCCGATAGGTCTGGCCCGCGACGAGATGCGGGGGCGCGGCGGCGAAGTCGAACGTGACGGCTGAATTCCCCGCCCCCACCCAGATGTTGCTGACTGCCAGTACCGCCCCGGACTGATTATGCCCGCCTTCGACGATCTGAAGGGACGCGATGCGGTCAACGCTGCCGTTACTGAATATCCACGTGGCCACCGAGGTTAAATAGCCCGTCACACCGGGAACGAACTCCTGCTCAGAGTCGGTAAAGGTATTGCAGATTCCATTCAGTACGCTCTGCTGATCAACACTGGCGGGCCCCACTCCGGCACCGGCTACACGAAACGGCAGACTCGTGTCCGTTGATCCGATCGCAACGTTGCCGGCGTCGTACTGAATCCCCTCGGCCGTCATCTGCCACGATGACGTTGCTGTCATGGCGGCCGTCGTCTGCGTCGTGCCGTCGGGAAAGACAAAACCACCACTCGCCGACTTGATCGTGCCCGCGACTGTGAGCCGATCGGTTGCGGCGGGCAACCCGATGCCGACGTTGCCGGTGGGCGACATGTTGATGGCTTCGACCAAAACGCCAGCCGACTGCGTGCGTAGTTGCATTCCGATCGAGGAAGTCGCAGAGTCGTCGCGCGCCTGGATGTAGGCAGTACCATCCAGACCATCGCCTTCGTAGGCATGCAGCAGAAAGTGCCCCTTGGCGTACAGATCTCCCTCAACGTGGAGCGGATAGCGCGGCGCGGTCGTTCCGATGCCGACATTGCCGGCGTTGTAAGCGATCCCGCCACCGATCGATTGCCACGGCGACGGCGTTGTCATCGCCGCCGTCGACTGGGTGCTGCCATCCGGAAATACGAATCCACCCGTCGTGGATCTGATTGTGCCGGCGACGGTCAATGGGTCGGACGCCGTCGTGTTGCCAATGCTGACGTAGCCGCCATATGTGTTGAGCGCCAGATCCGACCAGGCGCTGAGCGTGCCGTTGTGTCCGCCGATCGTCGCCACCCCCAGGAGCTCGCCGAGAATGACGGAATTGTCTGCGCCGCCGAACGCGACGTTGCCGTTCCACTGACCCGTCCCCGTCGAGTAGACACGGGCCTGGACGGCGCCGGCATCGGCTGTCGGTTCGCCGATCGACAACGGATGCTGCGGCATCGTGTTTCCGATACCCACGCGCAGAAGATCGTCGACGTAGAGGCCCCGCGTGTGCAGGGCATAGGGCGCCGCGCTGACAGGCTGCCGCGGCGAGAGCGTCGTGAATCCACCCACGCCGGCCGGACTGCGTACGTCGACCTCCAGCCAGCGGGCGTCGCCATCGAATGCCATGTAACCGAAGTCGATATCGACCGTAAACACGCCATCGACGACATCGACGTTATTGGCCGTCACGACGCTGCCGATCAGGTTTCCCGCCGCGTCGGCATCCCACAGTGTGAATTCGAAGTCGGCCGTATCGTTGACCAGTATCCCGCCCGCCCGCAACTGTCCTTGATATGTAAACTCACTTCCCAAATCGACTTGCGCTTCCGCCGGTTGACTCCAAACCAATATCAAACCAACGACCGCCCCCAGAACGCACCTATTCATTGTCCAAACCTCCAGTTCGTGGATAGAAACCAATCCGTACTCACTGGAATGCGCAATGGCCGGCCGAACGCGCACAAAATCGGGAAGATTCAGATGCCGATTCCGGGGTGTGATCGGATACCTGACAGGCGATCGGATCAACGGAGACGGCCGCGAACGTCGTTTCTCGCGCCGGAACCGCCGGTCTGAGGCAATTCGATATACTGTTGGGATGGATCCCGGCGATGGAGACGTGACCCAATACCTTGAGCGGATGAGCGACGGGGATGCACGCGCCGCCGACGACTTGCTGCCTCTGGTGTACGACGAGCTCCGGCGAATCGCCGATCGGCAGATGCGCCACGAGAGAGCCGGTCACACATTGCAACCGACAGCGCTCGTGCACGAGGCATATCTCAAACTCGTTGGCAGTTCAGGCGGATCGCCCAAAATCGGCAGCAATCGGTCGCATTTTTTCGCGATCGCCTCTCGCGCCGTTCGACAGGTCCTGATCAGCCATGCAAGGGCCCGCGACGCCGAAAAACGAGGTGGCGGCGTCCAACGCGTTCCACTCGACTCCGACGGCATTGCCGCGAGCACGGAAGACTCGATGATCGATGCCCTGGCGCTGTCGGAAGCCATCGAGGAACTCGCCCGCCTCGATGCTCGCCACGCGCAAATCGCCGAGATGCGGTTGTTCGGGGGATTGCCCGTCGATGAAATTGCCGAAGCGTTGGGCGGCTCTCGCCGATTAATTCAGGTGGAATGGAAAGCCGCAAAGCACTGGCTGTCAGAACGCCTCAAGTAGCACACCTCTATCGAAACGACACAAATGACGCCCGAGCGTTACCAACGCATGAAGCAAATCGTGCTGGAGGCCGCCGAGCTTGCCGGTACGGCGCGCGAGGCATTCCTGAATGACACCTGCCAGAGCGACATGCAGCTCCGTAACGAAATCGAGCGCATCCTGAGCGATCGGAATACGATGACATCGTTCCTGGCGTCGCCCGTCGTCGCACAAGCCAATGCCCTTCTCGATGCCTCGCGCATTCCCGATCAAATCGGCGCCTACAAGATCCGGAGGCTGATCGCGGGCGGCGGCATGGGACAGGTTTACGAGGCGGAACAACAGAATCCACAACGAACCGTGGCCCTCAAAGTGGTGCATGGCGAACTCCGGACCCCTTCGGCCCGGCGCCGATTCGAGTATGAAGCGCAAGTCGTCGCCCAGTTGCGTCATCCCTCCATCGCCCAGGTCTACGAGGCAGGCACTTACGAGCAGTTTGGAGACGTGCTTCCATTCTTCGCAATGGAATACGTCCCCGATGCGAGATCGATTACCGATTATGCCACAAACATGGCATTGCCTCCCAAACAACGTCTGGAACTGTTTATTCAGGTCTGCGACGCCGTCGAGCATGCCCATCAACGCGGCGTAATTCATCGGGATCTGAAACCGAACAATATCCTCGTTGACACGGCGGGCCGTGCCTGTGTGATCGACTTCGGCGTCGCCCGCGCAACCAACGTCGACCGATCAGCGACGCTGCAGACACAAGCCGGCCAACTCGTCGGTACACTCCAGTACATGTCGCCGGAACAGATCGGCGCAGATCCCGACGACGTCGACACGCGCACGGACGTCTACGCGCTCGGCGTCATTCTGTTCGAGCTGCTCACGGGCGATCCCCCCTACAACGTCGGCAGCGCGACGCTTCTGGAAGCCTCGCGACTTATCCGTGAAGAACCTCCGGCGCGACTCGCCTCGTACGATCTGAAATGGCGCGGCGATATGGAGACGATCTTACAAAAGGCCCTGCAGAAGGATCGTGATCAAAGATATCCCAGCGTTACGGCTTTGCGGCAGGACCTGTGGAACTATCTGCACGACGCACCGATTTCCGCGCGGCCGGCAAGCCTGGGATATCAACTTAGAATGCTCACGCGCCGGCATCAGGGCTTCGTCACGGGGATGGCAATCGCCGTGCTGGCCCTCGCGGTCAGTTCGATCGTGATCACGCGGCTCTACTTCCAGGCCAAGTCGGATCGGCAAGTCGCCGAGCGCGAGTCCATCAACGCACGTCGCGAGGCCCGCATCTCTTCGGAGGTCAACGCGTTTCTGAATAACGACTTGCTCGCGTCCGTCAGCCCCGAGAATACGCCGAACCCCGACGTGACGATGCGAGAAGTCCTCGATGCAGCGGGCGCCCGCATTGAAGGTCGCTTTCCCGATGCCCCGCAAGTCGAGGCGGCCGTCCGGCTGACACTTGGCAACACCTACTCGAAATTGGGCGTCTACGATGAGGCGGCAACACACTTGGGAAAGTCCGTCAGTCTGCTTCGCGCGTCGGATGCCGATGACGCCACGATGTATTCATCGCTGATGGCACTCGGTGAGCTGAAATACCGAGTCGCGGACTATGCTGCGTCCAACGCGATTTACTCCGAGGCACTGGAGGCCGGCCGGCGCGCCTGGGGCGAGAACGACTTGCGAACGGCGTCCACGATGAACGCCGTCGCGTTTCTGTGGCTGCGGCAAGGAGAGATCGCCGAGGCGCAGCCGCTGATGGAACGATCAATCGAGATCGGTCGGGCGACGCACTCCGAAGACAATCCGGAATTCGTCAGCATGCTGACGAACCTCGCCTCGCTCCATCTGGCACGACAGGAATTTCAGGAAGCCGAGGCGATTCTTGAAGATGCGTACGAGACGGCGAAGAAGGTGCTCGGCCCCTTGCACCCGGCGACACTGACCTGCGGCAACACGCTCGCGTCGGTATACAACGACCTGGGCCGTTTCGATGACGGCATCGCCCTTCTGCAGGGCATCGCCGACTCGCAGACGCACGTGCTCGGCGCCGATCATCCCCAGACGCTCGTTTCACTGAACAACATTGGCTTCGCGCTGATGCAGCTCGATCGGCTCGACGATGCGGCCCCCATCATCGAACACGTCGTCGAGGCGCGTACGCGCATCCTGGGCGATACGCATCCGCACACATTCGCGTCATGTGCCAATCTCGGCGCCCTGCGGCGAAAGCAGGAACGTTACGACGAGGCGGAGCGGATCTACCAGCGAAACCTCGAGCTGAACACGAAGACGCTCGG
>JAJDEC010000630.1 GCA_029259995.1 Phycisphaerae bacterium | reverse complement strand
TACGGCGGCGCCTTGTCTATGCACGCTGCAATCTTCGGCATGAGTCTGGGCCCCAACTTCGGGTTGCTTTCCACATTCACACGACCGATCAATCCGACGAAACGCACGTACGAGATCTCGGCGGACGCGTTCCTTGATTCGCAGGACGCCGGGGCCTTTTCGAACTCGGGCGAATGAGAGAATGAATGCGACCCCGTTTGTGGACTTCCGCCGAATGGCGACAGTCCTCGTCCAATCTTGAGTCGCCCGCGTCGGCGGACTACCATGCCGTCGGTTACAGCAAACCCAGAGGACACATCGTCTGAATGTCACGCCAACTCCTCGAATTTCATCCTCGGATTGGGTATCGGTTCATTCCCGGCGTGAAGGCGCGTGTGCCGCATGAGACGGGCGGCTATTTCGTCCGCGCCAACGCCCAGGGTTTTCGGTCCGATCACGATTTTGACGTCAATAAGCCGTCCGGGATGCGGCGAGTCCTTCTGTTCGGCGACTCCTTCACGGCGGGTGACGGCGTGTCGAATGGCAAACGCTACGGCGACGTGCTGGAATCGCAGGTGTCGGATCTTCAGGTTTACAACTTCGGACTTCCCGGCACGGGTACGGACCAGCAATACCTGGCGTACAAAGAATTCGCGACGGAGATCCGGCACGATCTGCTCGTGATCGGTGTGCTCGTCGAGAATATCCGTCGCGTCGTCGCGCACTATCGTGTGTACAAGGATGACCAGGGCGGTTTGCAGTATTACGCCAAGCCGTATTACGAGTTGGTCGACGGCGAGTTGACGCTGTTCCAATCGCCGCCGGCGCGCGAGCCGCTGAGCGAGGAGCAGATGCAGGCGCAGGGCGGCGATTCCGTCGATCGCGGCGGTCGATTCCCCGGATTGAGGAAACTCGTCAACAAGAGCGGTTTGCGCGAAGTCGTCCAGAAAGTGACGCGCTATCAGCCCGTTCCGGAGTATGACCAGCGAGATCATCCGGCGTGGCTGCTGATGGCGGCGATTCTCACGCGATGGATCCGCGAGCATTCGGGGCCCGTGATGTTGATGCCGCTGCCGCTGTATCATTTCATTGAGGGGGCGAGTTCGCCGGCGGGATATCAGGCGCGTTTTCGCGAATTGGCGGCCGCGACGGGCTGTCTGATGCATGATCCGCTGCCTGACTTGTCGGCCTGTTCGGCCGCGGAGCGTCGCGGATTCCGTTTCGAGAAAGACGTCCATCTGACGGCCGCGGGGCACGCAGCAATTGCGCAGTCCCTCGCGCCGGCCGTAGAGAGGGCACTCGGCGCCGTTGAAGGTCGTTGAGTCGTCGAAAAAGAGGATTTGTGACCCAAGCAGAATCGATTCGTCGCCGTTAATCAGAAGACGGCGTGATGTGGCGTCGAGTTTGAATCGGCGTGATCGCCTGAATACCATGGGCTGTCCCGTGTCGATCCCATGGAATGCATTGAGCGGCCGACAGCGTGCCTCACGAACTGACTGAATCCAAATGAGCAAGACGATCCTCGGAATCTCGGCGTTCTATCACGATTCCGCCGCCGCCATCGTGCAGAACGGTCGGATCGTCGCGGCGGCACAGGAAGAGCGATTTTCACGAAAGAAGCACGATCCTCGGTTTCCGCGGCTCGCCATCAACTACTGCCTTGAAGAGGCATTCGTCGAGCCGGATGAGATTGATGCGATCGTCTTCTACGACAATCCGTTGATGACATGGGATCGCGTCGTGAAGAATGCGATCGAGGCGGGACCAGCGGGGCAGGCGCAGTTCGAGAAAGCGTGTCGTTCCGTTCTGGGCATCAAGCTCTGGGTCGCGGACTACGTGCGTAAGATCGTCGGCTCACTCGGCAAGCTCGATCGGCTGCTGTTCACGGAACATCACATGGCCCATGCGGCGTCGGCGTTCTATCCGTCGCCGTTCGAAGAAGCGGCAATCATCACGCTCGACGGCGTTGGCGAGTGGGCCACGACAACGCTTGGCGCGGGCCGCGGTCGCTCCGTCGAACTAATCCAGGAAATTCAGTATCCGCATTCGCTGGGTCTGCTTTACAGCGCCATCACGTATTACTGCGGTTTCAAAGTCAACTCGGGCGAGTACAAACTGATGGGCCTCGCGCCCTATGGCGAACCGGTCTACGCCGACACGATTCGCAAACACCTGATCGACATCAAGGACGACGGTTCGTTCCGACTGAATCTCGAATACTTCGGGTTCTGGAATGATCTCGTGATGACGAACGATGCCTTTGCGCAACTGTTCGGCGGCCCGGCGCGTCAACCCGAATCGCGGATCACGCGGCGCGAGATGAATCTCGCCGCATCGGTTCAGGCCGTCCTGGAAGACGCCGTCCTTCGAATCGCTCGACACGTTCGGAAAGAAACCGGCCTGAACAACTGCGTGCTCGCCGGCGGCGTCGCGCTGAATTGCGTCGCCAACGGAATCCTCCTGCGTGAAGGCATCTTCGACGACATCTGGATCCAGCCCGCGGCAGGGGATGCGGGTGGAGCACTGGGGGCCGCGCTGCTTGTCGCCCACGAATATTTCGAGCAGCCGCGCGTGATGAATGAAACCGGCCGGGATTCGCAGCACGGAAGCTACCTAGGCCCCGCCTTCTCGACCGACGAAGTCCGCGCGTTTCTGGATCGCCATGGATACGCCTACGAGCGTGTGGTCGATGACGATGAACGGGCAAACCGCATCGCGACTGCCCTGGCCGAAGGCAGCGTCGTCGGACATTTCACGGGCCGCATGGAGTTCGGACCGCGGGCGCTGGGCGCCCGATCGATCATCGGCGATCCGCGTCGCGCCGACACGCAGTCCGTCATGAATCTGCGTATCAAGTACCGCGAGAGCTTCCGGCCCTTCGCGCCGTCTGTCCTTGCGGAACGCATCGGCGACTACTTCGACCTCGATCGCGAAAGCCCCTACATGCTGCTCGTCGCGCAGGTGAAGCCCGAACGTCAAAAGCCGACGGATTCGCTCGCGTTTCGCGACGGCAAAGATGACATGCTCGCCGTGATCAATCAGGAGCGATCGGACATTCCGGCCGTCACGCACGTCGACTACAGCGCCCGCGTGCAGAGCGTGCATGCCGACGACAATCCCGACTATCACAGGTTGATCAAGGCGTTTGAAGCGCAGACGGGTTGCGGCGTCATCGTGAACACGTCGTTCAACGTGCGCGGCGAGCCGATCGTGTGCACGCCGGCCGACGCCTTTCGCTGCTTCATGCGGACAGACATGGACATGCTCGTGCTGGAAGACTGCCTGTTGCTCAAGTCGAATCAAACGCCGTTGAAGGATGATGAGAATTGGAGAGAGACGTATGAGCTCGACTGATCGAAGCGATCCCGAGGCCGCGATCCGCGCTTTCTGCGAAGACGAATTTCGGCCGATCGCTGAACGCGTCGTCGCGAACGGTCAGCGTTGCTTCGCGCACGGCCCCGATCCGGATGCGTCGTCGTACTACGTGCAGCGCGGGCGGACGTCGATGGGAAAGGCGGACTTCGAAACGCCGGCATTCCGCACGGCCGAAGAATTCGCCGACGAACTGGCGGCGATGTGGCGATCGCAGGGCTTCGAAGCCTTGTGCCCGTTGGCGCTGTCGATGGCCCGATTGGCCGAGCAGTTGAAGCAGGGCGACGCACAATCGGGTGAAGTGTCGCCGTTTGTCTATGTGATGTTCTAAGTGAATGAAAAGAATGAATTATTCTGTGGAACTGGCGACTCGCCGGTTCATGCCAGGCCGGAAGCTTGCGCCGCATTCGAGACACCACTCTGCATTCTGACATAGACCAGCGCGGACGGAACCAACCCATGAGCGACACTCGGGATTTGACGGCCACGGTTCCATATTCAAGAATCGGGCAGCTGCTCGGCGAAGCCCGCAATCTCCGAGGTCGCGCCGCCGTCTGGGCCGTGGTCCGAGCGATACTGAAGTCCGGCGTTGCCCATTCGCTGGATTATTCCGGCGTCACGCGCATCAAGCTCGCAAAACTGCGTCGATCACTCGGGAATCGGTTCATCCGTATCATCAACTACCACGACACGCCTGCCGCGCACGCATCCCGTCTGGCCCGCCAGCTCCAGTGGTTCGCGGGCCACTTTGAATCCGTCAACGAGAATGAACTGGCGGCGTTCGTGCAGAGCGGTGAATGGAACAAGCCGAAGCCGGGGCTGATCATCAGCTTTGATGACGGTCTTCGATCAAATTGCGACGTGGCGGCGCCGCTATTGGAACGTTACGGCTTTGTCGGCTGGTTCTTCGTACCGACGGATTTCGTCAATGCCGCGCCCGCCGATCAGACCGCCTTCGCGCGGGATCATCAGATTCTTGGGGAAGTGAGCGATCGCATGGCGATGTCGTGGGATGAGCTTCGTCAATTGGGGGAACGCCATGTCATCGGCGCCCACACGCAGTCACACTGCCGAATGACGAGCGATCTGTCCGAAGCGCAAGTGGAGGCGGAAATCGCGGGCAGCAAGCGCATCCTCGAACGAAAGCTCAGCAAACCGATTCGAAGTTTCTGCTGGGTCGGCGGCGAAGCGCATGCCTATCAGTCACTCGCCGCCCGACACATCCGCGATGCCGGCTACGACTTCGCATTCATGACCTGTTCGGAGCCCGTCACGCCTGATACAAATGCGCATCAACTGCATCGGACGCACATTCACGACTACTGGCCGCTCGCCATGGTGCGCATGCAGATGTGCGGCATCGCCGACGCCGCGAATCAGCGCAAGCGAGCGCACGTCAATGCGCTGACGGCGGCCGACGACTCGCTCAGTCAATCCCCTCATCCACAGGGAGTCGAGGATTCGACGCGATCCGGCCCGCATCGTTGAAGTTCGCCCTCGGTTTTTGACTTTCGCATCGGCCGGCGTTGTGATTCCATGCAAATGGAGGTCACGCTCATGGGTCGTCAATACAGAATAACGAAGTTCTCAGTTCTCGTGCTGGCAAGTGCGCTAGGTGCCGCATGCGGTCCGACGACGGGGGGCCGAACTGGCGCCGCTGCTCCGACCACGGCGCCGACGGCGCCGCGACCGATGGGAAAGCTGCTGTTCCAGCCGTACGCGTATTACGAGTTCAAGGAACCTCTCGCCTCGCCGGGGACCGGGTTTTTTCTGCGAACGGCGGATGGTCGCGTGGCGGCCGTCACGGCTGCGAATGTCTTTAGATTTGACGGTCCGAGACTGACGGGCGTCCACGGTCTGTCCATTGGCGACTGGACCCCGATCGTCACGCTTCAGCAAAGCTGGGGCGAGCCCGGCAGCCCGAGTATCGAAGCCCCCACGTGGGACATGCGAAACGACTACCTGATCATGCCTGTCGACGCGGTGCTTCCGCCGGACAGCATTCTCGAACTCGACGAAAGGACCGCACCGAAGGACGGTGAACCCATCTGGTTTCCATACAAGATGGCGTCGGAACCGCGCGGCTACGAACTGCGCGACGGCTACGTCGAGGAAACGCTGCCGGGTCATATTCGCGTCAAGATGAATCGACCGATGACGCTCGAATCGCACAACGGCTCGCCCATTATCAGCGCGACGACGGGCAAAGTGATCGGCCTGATCGCCCGAAGCGGCAAGGTTCGGCAGGAAAGCGTCTTCTGGCTCTGTCGGGCGTCGTCGCTGAGAAATGCCATAGAAACGGCAGAAAAGTTCCCCCGACTGCAGGACGTCGTCGGTCAACGTGGCGGTCACTAAGCCCACATCGCTGTTGGGGCAACTGGCCGAAGCGCGCTGTGGCACCGGCTAACAGCCGGTGCGATGAACTGCCGACGACTCGTGTGGAACCGCCCAATCGCCGGTGCAAATCCGCGGGTCCGCCCCAGCCGCATCCAGTTATCGCGTATCGAATTCGCGAAGTATCCGATCACCGAAATGTACCATCTAAGTTGAAATGCAGAATGATTCATTCTTCCTACCCACTTAGAAAGACCGGCCGCGGCGTCAGACGAATTTGCCTGACACCGGGCCGGTCTATTGTCTCAAATTGTAGTTCGCGCTAAGGCATGAGCAGCAGTTCGACAAATCCCTGTGCATCGTTGCCGTCGATCAGCCCGTCCCGATTCACATCCGCCCGTTGCATCGGGCAGACCGGCTCGACGATCGTGAAGCTCGCCGGATCGACCAGGGCCGTGACGAAGAGCGACGCGTCGAACATGTCGACGAATCCGTCGCAGTTCATATCGCCGTCGAACAGGACGTTGCAGCCCGCCGGCGTGACGTATATCGCGCCGATCGCGTCGAGGTCGAAGCCGTTCGTTCCGCCGGCCGACCCGGTCACACCGACGCCGTCGACAGTGATGTATCGAACGTCGGTGAGCCCCGAGGCTGCAATGTCGTAGGACCGTGCGAAGGCGTCGTTGCCGTGTTGCTCATCTCCCGGGATTCGAACGACGGGAGAAGCCGTCGCCGTGATGTCGATCGACGAACCGCTGACGCCCTTGACGAGAACGATGATCTTGTCGAACTCGGCGACGCCGAAGTCCGCTTCGTACACGTTGAAGTCCGAGCCGGGCCCATCGACAACGCGGGCGCCACCAAAGTCGTAAGTGACAAAGCTGGTGCCGATTCCGACCCAGTTGTCGTCCGGTACGCCCAGCCATACGGAATCGTCGATGCCGGTTAAGTTGGAATAGAGAACGGGTGGGTCCAGGTCACACTCATCCGGAATGCCGTTGCTGTTGCAATCCTCGCTGAGTTGATTCGCGATTTCGATCGGATCGTCGATGCCGTTGCCGTTGCAGTCGTCGATGTCTGTGACGCTGATGTTCATGGCGTACGGCACGATACCCGTCGGCGTGACGCGAACAACGCGAACCATGACGGTTCTCGCCGGTCCCGTGTTGACGTAGCTCAGCGACTCGTCATCCGTCGACGTGTTGCTCAGTGCAAGCTGTTGATCGCACGGGCCGTAAAGCAGGAGCGACAGGTCGCCGTCCGCCTGGGCGAAGAACGCATTGACGTCGAGAATCGATGTCTCTGGCATCGTGAAGGCATAGTAATCATCATCCGCGCAGCGCAAGTCAGTGTAGAATCCCGGACTTGTGGCTGCCGGCGCTTCGCACGTGTCGTTCGGCTCAAGATGATCGTCGACGGTTGTATGCGTGATTCTGAGTGTGTAGTTGGCGCCCTCCACATTGTTATCGTTCTTGACCTTGAAGGAATAGGTATTGGTCCCAACAGTATTAATGTGCAGAATGCGAAGCCCGCTACTAATGGGATCAATCACCAACCCGCCGGGAACAGTTCCGGAACAATGTGGCGTGTAGGCACGATACAACTCAAAGTCTGCCCCAGCCGAGAACTGGACACCGCTGTCATATAACAGATCAACCACCACGCGCGTATTGGGCGGAACCGTCGTGGTCCACCAATCGGTATTTTCCGGGGAATCCGAACGCGGCAGCACCAGATCGGTATAGGTGCCCGGCGACAACGCAATGGCTTCCGAACATTCGGTATTCGGCCCAAATGCATCTTCGACGCCTATCGTGAACGACCCCATACCCGGCTGCGCACTTTCATAAGTGCCGATTCGGAGTTTGTACTGCTCGCCCGCAGTGACGGGAAAAGTAACTTCGGACTTCGCATCGCATGAATCATCGTCGCAGGCGAGGATCGTCCCGGTGCAACCGACACCTTCATAGACGGCGATCTTCGTGTCCACCTGCGTCGAACTTGAGCATATAGACAAAGTCGCCGTTCCCGTCACCGTGGCGGTCCAGTCAAACCAGACATCATGATCGATGATGTCGGAATTGAGGATCTGGCAGAGAGGATTGAATGATCCGTCTCGCGTCGCGCCGGTATTGTCGAATTGAAACTCCTTGAAACCGGAGATCGGCGTCGCATTCTCGCAGAGATTGTCACCCCGATATGTGACAAGTGTCGTGACGGAGAGCGTGTACTGATTCAGTCCACCCGGGTCCGCCATCAGGGCGCGGATGAATAAATCTTCGCCTTGCACACTCACATAGCTAAGCGATTCATTGTCGTTCATTGATGCGGACGCCTGAATACGCGCGCCGCCACATTCATTCCAGAATTCAAGATCGATATTCCCGATGGCGTGTTGAAATGCAAGCTCGACCGTGTATTGAACGCCGGGCTCCGTGTCAATCAGATACCAGTCGTCCGCGCCGTCGAATACCTCGCGCGGATCGAGTGATCCCGCTCCGAGGATGAGTTCCGCATCGTCGCAGTCTCCGCCGTCGAGGGCGCCGCTCGAAATCGACAGCCGGTAGCTCGAAAAGCCGAGCGGCTGAACCATATAGACACGAACCCATACGTCGCGCGCCGGACCGTCATTGTCAAAAGTAGCAGTCTCCGTATTTGCGTTCGATTGCGACGGGTTTGGCGAACTGTCATTGCAAGCGCTCCAGATTTCTATCTTGACATCATTAAACGGATCAAACTGTGTCATGACGACGGTCAGTGAGCTTGAGGCAGGCACGGACACGCGATACCAGTCTTCATCATCGCCCTGGACGCTGAGGTCGTCATGGACGCCCAGAGCAAGCGCGGTCGGTGTTGAGCAGATGTCGTTTTCCTCGAGCGCATCTCCGCCGATGGACAAGTCAAGGTCATACGTGTTGGAGCCCTCGCCCGATTTCATGAACACGCGAATTCTGGTCTCCACGGTCGTGGATCCGGTATTCGTCCATGAAAGTGTCTCATTGTCATCCGTGCTCGTGGCGGATGCGACCGGTGCAAGCCCGCAGACCTTGATGATTTCCAGATCGATATCACCGTAGTCGTGTAGAAACGACAGGTCGATGTTCAGCGTGGAATTGGATGGGACATTAACGCTGTACCAATCCGCGTCGTTGTCATAGACGCGCAGGTTCTCAATAGAGATGTCCATTGCTCCGCCCAGGAAAAATCGGTCGAAGCAACCGTCGTTGTTCTGCGCGCCGTCAATGAAGTCGTCCGGACCGAACGCGACGAGTTCCTGACCCAGCTGTCGCCCGTCATTGAATCGTCGCGTGACGATCATTTGATCGTCGTCGTTAATCTCGACATCGAGAAAAACCCCGTTGATCGCTCCGCCGGTCACGAAGGTAGGAATCAGCCCCGGGCCCGCTGCTCCGCTCGGTCGTTTGAAATCGAATCGCCAGGCCGTATCGGTCTCCGCCAGATGTTGATGTCCGGTGAAGATCCCAATGACGTTGTAGCCGGCAATCGCATTCCAATAGGCGTTACGCTCGGCTGTCGTCCACCAGTTGCTGCCTACCGAAAACCCATCAAAACCGTAGTGATGGACCAGGACAACCGGGCGGCCCGAGCTGCCTACATGTTGAGCGAGATCGTCAATCAAAAAAGTCAGGGCGTCAGCCGGATCCAGTGTTGTTCCATTATCGTCTTCCGGACGGCCCGTAGATGGTGCGTTCCCCGGGAAAAGATTCAGTTGCACAAAGTGGACGTCGTCCCAGTCCCAGGAGTAATGCGGATCGTTACCGGGCGCCTTGTTGGTCTTCGTGGTCCGATGCTTGCGATCGCGCACAGTCTCGGCGATCTCGTCGCGAATCGTGCAGCCGGCGGGCCACGTCGTGGTGCACGGATGATCGTTAGCGAGATCGTGATTCCCCATGCCGTCATAGAAGAATTCGCCCATGCTGCCGATCTGCGACTTGTACTGTTCCCATTCGTCGCGTCGTGCATTCTGTGTCAAGTCGCCCGCGTAAAGAATTCCGCGAATCCGATTCGGCTTGCTCAGCGTCATCGACTTCATTCGCTGGTTCGTTGCATCGGCGACCGGCCAGTCCGTCTCGGATGCCGTCGTGCCGGGATGTTGATACTGGCAATCGGCCGAAGCCAGAAATCGAACGCTTCGCTCCGTCTGGCTTGTGCCCAATCTCGAGTCGTCGACCAGTGCATCGCCCGGGACATTCCATGAATCGACATACAGGATTGGCTCGAGGCCCATGTTCGTCCTCTGTTCACGATGGACATACGCCTGAGCGCCCGCCAATAATTCGACAGTTGCCATGAAATCCTGATCGTTGCTGTCGAGCGTTTCCACGACAAGCGTAAGCGACGCTGTTTGTTCGCCTGTCGGATTGCAGCCGGTGTTCGAGTAGGGGCACGACCGCATTTCCCCGGGCGGAATCACTTCGACGAAATTGCCGGGCGTGACTTTCGCGCGAATCGAATACGGTGAGGTGTTGTAAATCTCGAATCCGAACGCGGGCGACTGGATCGCCATCGCCATTACCGCGGCCGGCAGCCATCGCCGAATGTTGAGCCAGTTGATTTGTCCGATCGTCATACGTTGCATGGTTCATTTCCCTTTTCTGATTGCGTCACGGAATGTGTCGCGGAATAGGAGGCATGTGGTGAGCTAATCCATGCCCGGCGCACGCCGGGCTCAATGTTGGGTAGGTCGATCGCCGCCGATGGGCGTGATGCGGCAAACGCGACGAATCGCCTGTCCCTCACTTCAGATCACGTATTCCGAGTGGATAACAGTCGAAAAAGAATGAGGATATTTTGGGCATGTGGCGCAAGACGTTCTGGAGTAATGGGTTAGCAGCCCGTGGCGAGAGTGCTTCGAGGTCAGCGGCGCGACAATTCACGTCAGATCGAGGGAGCGAAACGGATGCGAATCCTGAAGATTCGCTGAGTTGCGTGATCGAAGCGCTTGTGTGACCTGGCTGTCGATGGGCCGAATGACGCTTCCCACGGGCTTGTTAGGTCCTGACCATGACCTTCCCCCACGCTCTATTCAAGTTCTGTGTAAGTCGAGCACCGCTTTGAGCAAACGCCGTCGGCCGGTGGAGCGGAGCGAGGGAACCGAGCGAAGCACAGCCTGCCAAAGGCGGCGCGATCTGCCAGGCCTCCGGTGCAGGTGATCGGTGCAGTCGCCCCGCTGATTGCGCGGGCGTGCATCCGCTCATTCTACGTCCGGACTGTACAACCAGGTCCTTTCATCTCCGTATGCCCCCATCGGATCTCTACCGGAATCGTCGCGCCGCTTGCGCTATGATCGCATGCGGCGTTTGGCCTGATTCTGTTCGGATGGGGAATTCCCGATGTGCGTGTGTTGTCGTGTGTGGACGCTGATTGCAATGGTCAGCGTGTGTTTCCTGATTCCTGCTTGTTCAACGCCGGCGCCCTGGCCGGCCAGCCCGCTTTACGAACCGCCGACGAATGATCCGAACTGGGCGGCGCCAGCCGACAAGGAGGCCGCCATCGTCGCCATGGCGGGGCACTACGCCCACTTCGATGTGGTTGCCTACGACGGCGAAACGCCCAACGGTCCGCTTTCGACATTCGTCATTTCGTATGGCTTCACGGATCTGGTCATCGAAGGAGGCGAACTCGTCGAAGTCGATCGCTTCTGCCATGCCGAATACAAGGCCAATCAGAATTTCGTGACCTCCTTTCCGGACGAGGCGACGCAGGCCATTCAGCCGCGCAGCGCCGTCGTGGATGTGTACCAGGAAAATGGCGTATGGAAATTGCGGCGACCCGCGACGCCGACGCTCATCGGTATCGACGGGGATCCCGATCAGCCACTGTCGATGGACCCCGATGATCCGTTGATCAATGATGACGATCGCGACGGCAAGCCGGGCGTGACGGTATTCGTGAAGCTCTTCGGCCTGATCGAAGGCGAGATCTATCTGGCCCGGCGAGAGATATTTCAGAATGACATGACGCTCTATTCAGACGGCAGCCTGCGCGGCGCAGTCGTGGACGATTCCGAGCAACTCGTGGTCGGCGCGTCGCTGGATATTCTGAACACGCCGAACAACCCCGACCAGTGGGGCGATCTCGGACTGAGCCCCATCATCCTGATCCCCATTCCCGCCGACATGGATTCGTGTGAAGCACTGATGGCGATGCGAGATTCGCTGTTTCCGCCGAAACCTGAGTTCTGAGAACCCGCGACCAGTGTTCGTAAGGTCTCCGATCGGCCGTCGAATTGTGTCAACTGCGGGTCAACGGATGCCATGCTTGCCCTCAAAGGCAAGCATGCGAAGGTGGCGCGTAACAGCGACATCCTTAGTATTTCCGGCGCAGGTACGTCATACGGCTAATCTCTTGAATCTGGGAATCATTACACCCCGCACGCCTTGATCCCCTGATCCCAGGTTCCCCGTGAACCATCATGGCCCATCCCAGAAGAAATGGGCCGCCTGGCCAAACGATCGGACGCTGACGTCCAAAACAGGGGTGTCACACCGGCGATTTTCCCCTATCATGCCGCCTCAGGCTCGTGATATTTTTCACGAACTTAGCGGGTGGCTGTGGAAGGCCCCGTTCCAGGCTTGCCGAAGGTGTGCGCGGATGGCGAAAATCATCATCGACGGTAAAGAGATCGAGTGCCAGGACAAGGTTCCTGTTTTACAGGCCGCCATCGAGGCGGGCTGGGATATTCCGCACTATTGCTATCATCCCGGCCTCAGCGTCGTCGCTTCCTGTCGGCTCTGCCTGATGGAAATGAAGATGCCCCATCCCCAGACGAAGGAGATGGGCTGGGCCCCGAAGCTCTTCCCGAGCTGCCAGACACCCGTTCGCGAGGGTCTGGAAGTCCGCTTCGCCTCGGACAAAGTCGTGGAGAATCAGAAGGAGTGCATGGAGTACTTCCTGCTGAATCATCCGCTCGACTGTCCCGTCTGTGATCAGGCCGGCGAGTGCTATCTTCAGGACTACAGCCTCAAATTCGGCGAAGCGACCAGCCAGATGGTCGAGCCGAAGAACAAGAATCCCAAGAAGGACATCGGCTCCAAGACGCTGCTCTACCAGGATCGCTGCGTCATGTGCTCGCGCTGCGTGCGATTCTGCGATGAAGTCGCCGGCACGGGCGAACTCGGCATCATCAATCGCGGCAGCCGGGCCGAGATCGATATTTTCCCCGGTGTACCACTAGAGAATGAATTGCAGGGCAACGTCGTCGACATCTGTCCCGTGGGCAGCCTGCTCGACAAGGAATTCCTGATGGACCAGCGCGTCTGGTTCCTCAAGAGCGCCGACAGCGTCTGCCCCGGCTGTGCAACCGGATGCACTATCCATGCCGATCACAACAAGGAACAGGTCTGGCGACTCAAGCCGCGCTACAACCCCGGCGTCAATGACTGGTGGATGTGCGACGAGGGTCGCTTCGGCTTCAAATACGTAAACGATCAAAAGCGCCTGACGCGACTGAGCGTTCGCCGCGGTGTTGAACACGAATACCCCGAGTGGACGGCGATCGACGAAGTCGCGCGCCTTCGGCTTGGCAGCATCGCGGAAAAGAACGGCCCCGGCAGCATTGGTTGCGTGCTTTCGCCGTTCATGTCCTGTGAAGAGGCCTGGTTGTTGGCCACGTTCGTACGCTCGATCGACGCGAAGGCCGCGCTTGTGATGGGCCCCGTCCCGTACGAGGGCGAAGACAGGAATTTCCCTGTAAACGCAAACGGCAGTCCGCCGAAGTTCACGATTCTCAAGGAAAAGTGCCCGAATCGCCGCGGAATCGAGATGATCATCGAGGCCCTCGGCGGCGAGCGCCCCAAGCTGGAAGATTTCGTCGCCAAAGCCGGAAAGGGCGAATTCGGCGCGATCTGGTTCGTCGGCGGCTATCCGAAGGAATGGGTCACGAAAGAGATCGCCACGGCGGCCGACAAGACAGACGTCACGATCGTGCAGGACATCTTCCCGAGCAAGCTGACGGAAGGCGCGGATGTCGTTATTCCGAGCTGCGCATGGGTCGAGCGAGCCGGCTCCTTCGTGAACCATCAGGGCAAGATTCAGCCCTTCGACGCCGCGATCGCGCCGCCCGACGGCTGCCATCGTGATGGGAACGACTTATTCCAATTGTCAGGGGAAGCAGGCCTCTACAACGCCGCACGAGTGCGCGATAGGATGACCGCTTCGATCCCCGCGTTCGGGGAACTGCATGTTGCACCGGAACCGCCGGCGCATTCGCATTAAGGCAAACGAATCGGCGAGTCGCGGAATGCGTCGCCGTTCTCATAAGATAGGAACGCCACGGACTTGGCGCTGATACGAGCCATACTCAAGCATCCGAT
>JAJDEC010000629.1 GCA_029259995.1 Phycisphaerae bacterium | reverse complement strand
CGTGGCCGCGGCGCTGTTGATCGCGATCAACCTGCTGGCGTCCTACAAGCACTGGCGGGAAGATCTCGCCAGCGTGGGGAACTACGGCCTCAGCGATCGAACCCGGTCAATTCTTGACGGCGCGAAGAATGACATCGAACTGTCGTTTGTCTACGAACCCAACGACAAGGACAAGAGCCAGCGCGAGTACATCGGCCGCCTGCAGGAATACTGCGACGAGCTGTCGGGCTACTCGAAAAAAATCAAAGTCACGCACGTCGCGACGGATCGGCAGCGCGAGGATCTCGTCAGCGAGATCAGCAAGTCGATGGGCGGCGAGGCCGAAGGCCATCAGACAGCGATCGAGACTTTCGAGCGCGTGCGCGCCGGGCTGGAGGCGGAGTTATCCCAGCGAGTCGCCGAGGCGGCAACGGTCAAGTCCAATCCCGACGCGTGGTTGAGCGGTTTTCCGCTGTTTGCGGATGTCGTGCTCAAGCTGAAGGAAATGCAGGACGACGTTGTCGATCTCAAGACGCAGATTGACGATCTCGTCCCCCAGGCGGGCCTGCCGAAGTATGGCGAGGCGACAACGCTCGCCAGAACATCGATCGATTCACTGTCCGACGGATTCAACCAGATCGGTCGCCTGATGGGCCGCTTTACGGATCTCGCGAAGGAGACGACGAAGCCGGACTCGGAATATGTCGCGTCCCTTCGGGAAGTGGCCGTATCGGCTCGGAACGTCGCGACGCAGTTGCGCGACGCCATCGGCGATGAGAATGCACCGCCGCCGGATGATCTCAAGGCGCCGTTGAAGGCGTTCGCGGATGCCTGTGCCGACGTCGCCGGAACGCTCAACGGGCTCGTCGCGCGCGTCGATCGATTCTCCGATGCGTTTCCGATCGTCAAGCGACACGCCGACTGGAGCGCCCGCGTGCAGAACGGTCCGCTGCAGATGCAGATTGAAGTCAGCGGCGTCTTTCAGAATACAGGACGCAGCCTGGAGGAAATGCGACTTCAGGTGCTCGGCATTCTCGACAAAAATGCGCCCGACGAATTGCAGGCGGCCCTGCAGGGCGTGCGCCGCAACACGGCGAGCGTCGAACAGAACATCGCCGTCTGCGAACAGATTCTGACGAGCCTGGCCGACAGTCTTTCGAGCATGGATGCGGGCTCGCAGGCGATGCTCTCGGCGTCGGACAACGACGGCATGTTTGCCGCGACACTTGCGGCGATGGACGGCGTCAAGGCGCAGCTCGGCGAGTTGCCGGAACTGACGCTCGGCGACATCGCCGACAAGTTGCGGGAACCCAACACGATCGTCATTCGCAGCGGCGGCAAGATCCGCGTCGTGCCCTTTGACGATGCGTGGCCGATTCGCGACATGGGGCGACGCGATGACACGGAGGATCCGCTTCGAACCTTCAACGGCGACAGCGCCTTGTCGACGGCATTCCTCGCACTGACGGCGGACAAGAAATTCGCCAACGTCATCTTCGTCGGCTTTGAACCGCCGGCGCCGCAGCAGCGCAGCCCGTTCGCCCCGCCGCCGCCGCGCAGCAAAGTCCCCCTCGCCCAGACCAACATTCTGCGTGAACGCCTGATCGCCGCGAATTTCAATGTCTATCAATGGAATCTCGCCGAGCAGCCTGACGCGCCGACGGTCGAAGAAGGCCTGGAATCAATCCACGTCTTCCTGCCGCCGCCGCCGCCCGCCATGCCGAATCCGTTCGGACAACAGACGCCGACGCAGGCGTTCGGCGCTGCCGAGCTTCGGAAGATGCAGGACATCCTTGAGACAACGGGCCGCGGCATCTTTCTGGCCAGCTGGGAAGTCTCCGCTTCGCCCTTCGGCCCGCCGACGACGCCGGAGTATGCATACAACAAGCTTCTCGAATCGAAATTCGGCCTGCATGTGGATACGGGCACGCGTGTGATCAGCGTCGATCCGGCGCCGAAATCGGAACGCGGATTCACGATCAACGGCAGAGACATCAACTGGCTGCCGATGATCGGCTATTCGGATCATCCCGTCGGAAAACCCATGCAGGGGACGCGCTCGCTCGTGAGCGAGGCGTGCGTCATCGACATCATGGAACCCGCAGACAAGGCCGAGGTCGACATCGAGTCAATTCTCCGCATTCCGGATCGCGAGCAGTACATCGGTACGTCCATCGACACGCTCACAAAAATCGTGGGCATTATCAATGATCCGCGCGTCGAGAACATCATTGAACTGGACAAACGCCCGACAGGTGAATTCGACATCGTCGCAATCGCCGATCTGGAAGGCCGCATCACTCTGCCGCTGGGCTTCGTGCCGGCGCTGGATGCCAAGGCCGCCATGTTGACGATCGACGGATACAAGTTCCGGGCCCCGCTCGAATCCGTCGGCAGCAAGTGGGTTGAATTCAACGCGTCAGATATCAAAGAGGCCGGCGTCGCCGTTGGCGCGCCGGTCGATGCCGAACTCGTACTGGACAGCGCCGGGGCAGAGAAGAAAGAGACAATTCGCATCACGGTCGAGACCGAAGAGCCCTATCGCATTCCGGTTCCGATGACAACGCATCGCGAGCTGGCCGCCTTCGCGGGCGACGAAGAAATGCCCGTGAATGTCACGCTCAATGGCACCACGTTCGCAACGATACTCCGTGCCGAAGACAACGAAGCGTGGATTCCGCTGACGGAAGCGAATCGCGCCGCCGCCAAAGTCGATGCAGACAGCAAGATCGATGTCGGCGTGCGGATCGTCGGCATCCACGACACGTACTTCCCGAATGAGCCGATTACGACGACTGTGCGGAAAGTGGCGAGCCCCGGCTATCGAGCGAAGCTCCCCTACGATCCCAATGTCGGCGCGGCGATACCGCGGAAGCAGTTCAAACTGACAATCAACGGCAAGCAGCTCAACGGAATCGCCTTTGACATGGGCGGGACTTTCGGGGCGCCGGTTTACAAAAGCCATCTGGCGAAGACAGGTCTCAAGGCGGGACAGCGTGTGCATGTCGGCGTCGAGTTGATCATCGGCGCCGAGCCGAGTCCGTTCGATCTTGTTGTCGCGGCCACGCGAAAAGGCGACAGCGCCGGAGCGGAAGACGCGAGCGGCCCCGTCAAAACGACGAAGGATACACGGATTGTCCTGATGGGGATCGGTCAGTCCTTCATGGACGGCTATCTCTCGAACCCCGTCGTGGCGTCTTTTGAAAAGATCCGCCTCGATCCGCCGCCGACAGAGAATCTGGACCTGTTCGTCAACGCCGTCAACTGGCTCAACGACACGCCCGAGTACATCGGCCGAGGCCCCGTCCCTGTGCCGCGGATCGGCGCGATTTCAGCGTCCGTTCAGACACGCATTCGCACCCTGCTGATCGGCGTCTGGCCGGCGGTCATTCTGGGCGTGGGCGTTTGCTTGTGGTTCGTAAGGCGTCGCTAGGCGGCGGCGCGACGCGTTAATCTCGATTCGCGCGAGCCGAATAATCGTCGTGCAGATCGCGTGACATGGTTATGCATGCAGAGGCAATCGAAAAGTGAACTCCAAGACGACTCTCCTATTGGTATTGGCATTGCTCCTGGCTGTGGTCGGAATCTGGTGGCTGCGTCCCGACGCCGCGGATTCCTCGGACAACGATCGGCAGACGTCGAAGAAACTGCTCGGTCTGGATGCCGACGAGATCACGGCATTCGAAATCAAGAGTGGCCACGAAACGGCGTGTTCATTCGTGAGGGCGGATTCGCAGTGGCGGATGACATCGCCGATCGACGGACCGGCCCAGGATCGAACGGTATCGGATGACGTCTCGCTGATCGCGGGGCTCGAATTTGAGAAGGCCTACGGCAAGCAGGATGATCCGCCCGGCAACGATCTCACGTCGCTCGAAAAACCGCAGGGCGTCGTCAAGCTGACGGACAAGGGCGGCAAGGCCCATGTCGTCCGCATCGGCAAGCAACAGCCCTTTTCGACGCGGACCTACGTCAGCAAGGAAGGCGATGACAACGTCTATCTTGTGGACGCGGACTTGAGCCGGGCTCTCAAGCGCAAGCTCGAAGACTATCGCGGTAAACGCGTGACGGAGATCCAATCCGCGGATGTCGTTCGGGTGCAGGTCACGGGCGCGGAAAGTTTCACAGCCGCCAAGCAGGACACAGGCTGGGCGATCGAAGCCCCGCAGAAGGCCCGTGCCGATCTGACGGCCCTCAACAAAGTCATCAGCGCCATTGCGAATCTGAATGTCACAAGATTCGTGGATGATGCGCCCGAGTCGCTTCGGATTTACGGCCTGGAGCCGCCGCGCGTTTCCGTCACGATCACAACGAAGCCGAAATCTGCAACGCCGAGTGACGCATCGGCGGACGCAGACGAGCCTGTCGAGACGACGGTCGCCTTCGGATCCGTGATTGAAGAAAACGTCTTCGCCCGCATTGTGGACGATCAGAGTCCGTCCGTGTTCCAGGTTCCCAAGTCGGTGCTTGAGAGCGTTTCGCCGGAGTTGTCGGCCGTGCGCGACAAGCGCATCGTCGAGCTCGTCCCGGTCCGTGCCGAGACCATTGTGCTGACGACGCAGGAAGGTGAGTCGTTGTCGATGTCGCGCGACGGCGTCAACTGGAAGATCATGTCCGGCGATCCGACAGACGCAACTGAGCTGGCGGAACGTGTGGCTGTGAATGACCTTCTGAACACGCTGCGAGACGTGAAGGCTGTCGGGTTTGAGAACGGCGCACGACCTGAGTTCGGTCTCGACAACCCGAATATCCGATTGCGGATCGATGTGCAGGGCAAGACGGAGCCCATCGAGCTCGCCGTCGGCGCGATGACGCCGAGTCAAACGGGAACCTATCTCAAGAATGTCGCCGAAGACTTCGTCGCCGTGATCCCGGCGGACGATGCGAAGAAGTTGCTCATCAAGCCGGTCGCATTCCGAAGCCGCGACATTCTCAATTTCAATCCCGATCACGTTGGGAATTTCTCGCTGCGACGATTGTCAAAGTCGATGACGCTCGAGCAAGTCGACGGCGCTTGGCGCATGACGTCGCCGATCGACACGGCCGCCGAAGGCGCAAATGTGCGCACGCTGTTAACCGGGCTTTCGTCCCTCAAGGGGCGTGCCGTCGTCGGCACGGCCGCCCAGCGAGCCGACTTCGGCCTGATGCAGCCGCAATACACGATCGAGCTGACGATCGCCAAGCCGATGCCCACGACGATGCCGGCCGGCGACGAATTCACGCCGCCGGCACCCGAAACGCGCGTGCTGTTCGCGTCGCGCCATGCAGGCAGTCGATACGCCATGTTGCAGGGCGGCGATCTGATTTACGAGGCGGAAGAGAAGCTGATCGCGGACATCGAGAGTGAATTCGCGGACACGCAGCTTCTCTCGTTCGCAAACGCCGACGTCGTCGCCATCACGTTTGACAATGAGGGCGTGTTTAGATTCAAGCGCGACGACGACCAATGGACGCTGGACGGCGAATCGACATTTGTCGTGGACAATCTGAAGCTTGAAGCCGCGCTGAGTGCCCTGGGGGCGCTGAAGGCCCAGCGATTCGTCGCCTACGAGAATGCCGAACTTGACGCTCTCGGACTTGCGTCGCCGCGAATTCGCATCGGCGTCGACCTGTCGAACGGCACGCATCATGAGCTCGTCATTTCCGGCATCGGTCCCAACGCCGCCGATCGCTACGCCCAGCTTGCCTCCCGCCCCGGCAGCGCTTTTGTGCTGGAAAGCACGGAAATCGCAAAGTTTGACAAGCGGGCTGCCGACTTTAAGAAGTAGCATTCGGGGGACGCGGATTGGCGAATGACACCGGTTGATCAGGCCGCCCGCCCACATATGGAGCCAAGATGACACGGACGAGCGGGCCGAATCGCGAGCGGATCATACGAAATGGGATCTTTCTGCTGATGTGCGTCGGCGTGGGCGGCTGGTTCGCCTATGACGGCTGGATCGGGTACCTGGATGAGAATCAGGAAGTCAACCGGGAATTGCTGCCGGTCGAGATCCGCGACCAGGCGAATGCCTCGCGCGTCTATCGAAATGCCAACAGCAATGTCGTGCGAGAGGTTGTTGAAAAGACAAAAAACGCTCCCTTCAACGAACAGCTCTCGAAACTGGAATCGCTGGTAGGCGGACCACCAACCCTGAAAGCCGGCGGCTCGCTCTATTACTTTGCGCAGGATGGCATTCTCAAAGTCGGAGAAAGAGGCGAGCGAGTATCTTTCGGAGATGAGCCGTTCCTCACCAGTGAAAAGCACCATACGCTGACCAGCATCCTCACTCAGAAACTCTTCGGTGTGGCAGTCGGCCTGGTGGGCCTCTATATGCTGCTCTTCTTGTTGCGTGTAGTCAGCAGGCGTGCGGAAGTCAATGATGAGGGGCTCTCGCTGAACGGCGGGAAACCGATTCCCTTCGGATCCATGAAGTCGCTCGACGATAGCGAGTTTCGCAAGAAGGGCCGCATCTACCTCGAGTGCGAGGGGACGACGACGCCGCGCGTCCTGCTGGACGAGTACCATTTCGCCGAGTTCGACAAGATCATGGCCGCGATCTGCGAAAAGACCGGATTCAAAGACCCCGTCGCGCTGGAGAAGGCAGAAAAAGCGGCCAATGCCGGTCGCGGGGAAGACGCCGATCAGTGACCAATACTTCGTTGCGAACTCGTTTGGGGAAGCTCAACTGGCGAAATCGCTCACGGTCGGGGATTCAATCCAAACTGATCGGGCGAATCTGCCGCGGTCGCTCACTCGCGGCCGTCGCGCTTTCCAACTGTTCTTCACGCTGCGAATTGAGCTCCGCCTCCAGGTTCCGCTCCGGCTCGGGCGGCGGTCGCTTCAGTGCCTGCGGCGTCGGCGCCATTTCGCATCGGCCCTGAATGATCCCGCCCTCTTCAACGATGATCCGGGCCGCCTTGACATTTCCATAGACCTGCCCCGTCGACGCCACTTCCAGACGACCATTCGCAATGACCGATCCGTTGACGCGTCCACGGATCACGACGTTGTTGGCAGTAATCTCAAGATTCAGAAGGGAGGCGGGCTCGACGATGATGTCGCCACAGGTGGCCAGCGTGCGCCCCGGATGGGAACCCACGATACGGAGGCTCTCCAGCGTCACGCGCTTTTGGCAATGCGGACAAAATACGGACAGCGCTCTCGCGGCGACCCGCATCATGCCTCTGCAATGACAGCACCGGACGATTCGAGTCGCCGGCAGTTCACTCATAGCGCTTCAACTCCATTTGACGCTCACTTACTGCCGCGCATTCTAACTGGCCGCCGTCACCTGGAACACCCCGATTGGACGAACGGATCCGACACGATCGCTCCGAACATAACCCAGTTGAGCGACGTATGTTGTGAAGTACGCTGTCCGTGAGCCGTCGTTCGTCTCGTCCGAAAACGCCTTCATCACGACACCAGAGTGCTCAACTCGCATGCCAAATTGTGTGTGATTCGTGGACAACCGGTGGATAAATTCCGCCAGATGGGTCGGCAAGGCGTCGAATCGACGTGCAAATGTTCGGTTTATTTTCATTGCAGCCGCATTGAACGCATGATGCGCAACCAGTTGCAAACAATTCAGTTACAACAACGATGACAACGCATTCCCAACATCAGATGCCCCCGAAAGTTGAACATCGATGCTGCGACCGATAGGATGAAATTCTATGGCGAAGACAAAGACCAAGGTCAAATCAAAGACTACATCCGGTAAGACACAATCCCCGACTCGAAAAAGCGCACTGGCCACGAAAAAACAGCGAGCCACGGCGCCGACGAAATCAAGAACGTCTGTGACGAAGCGCGTTTCGAAAGTCCCGAAGGCAAAGCCCGCCGGCGTCAAGCTTCCGGATCGGATTGCCGCCATCGCAGGTGGGAAGAATATCCGCACGTACACGTCTGCGATGGACTACCTGTCCCTACAGACGAACTACGAACGAAGGCCGCCCCGTCGGAATCAGCGGGGAATCTATACGTTGGAGCGCATGAAGCAGCTTCTGACGGATCTCG
>JAJDEC010000628.1 GCA_029259995.1 Phycisphaerae bacterium | reverse complement strand
CCAGAATCAAGTGGTATGAGAAAGACCTGGACTTCATCAGTCCCTGGCTCTTTCCTGAGTTGAAGAGACTCAAACGGGCAACCGAGCGTGAAAAGGCCATGAAACTCGCGACGAAGAACGCGAGGAAGAAGCATCGTGGATTTGTCATATTCTATCGATCTTCGTTCATCGCAATCGCCCTCCTGCTCTTGGTGGCCCTTTTTTTTGAGTTGATTCCCCGCGGCGTGTCGCCGTACCTGTTTTACCCGCTGATCATCACGATACAGTTTGCGATTCTCTTGCGTATGCGGAGGAGCATACGAATCGAACTGAGGCAGATGCTGAAGCAAGATTACTGGTGCCACAATTGCGAATACCTGCTTCACAAGAATACGTCCGGTCGCTGTCCGGAGTGCGGGGAAGCGTTGCCGGCCGATCAACGAGTTCTGGTTGAGCAGCGAACGACGCTGGGACTTGGTGCTCCGTCGACATTCCGTTCTGACGTGGGCAACTGAGATACACGCAAATCTGCGGGCAAATAATCGACAACATGGCTTCGACCTGGACCATCCTGCTGGACAAATTGCGCTCCGTCGAGTTCGCCGCTTTCCGATCCTCGCTCGATTCGGTGACGCTGATGAACAAGACCGTGTATTCAAGCTCGCCAAATCAGCTGCCATCAAGAGATCGCCATTCGAGCGATACGTCTTTCCGCTTCTGTATATGGGAGTGGTTGTCGTGGTGATGGAGTATTTTGGAATCGATTCAATGTTCCTGCTTTCGGGAATTGTGATCGGCACATCGATCGCCAACTATCGACTGAAACCCAGGATTCGCGCAGAGCTGATTCGCCAGCTCGAAGGCGACATTTGGTGCCATCAGTGCCGATACCTGCTCCACGACAACACGTCCAGCCGCTGCCCGGAGTGCGGGACTGACATTCCTCCGGACCAGCGACGTCTGATATCTCAAAGAATCGCCTTGGGGCTCGAAATCGACCCAGGTGCTGGCGTAGAATAGGAATCCACAGGCCTGCGGCCGCAAGGAGGCGGGATTGCATCCGTTGACAGCCGTCCTTGTGACCAGGATGGCGGTCGGACAGGAATCGCGATCGGCGGATTCCTGAGTTGCCTGAGAGACGCATCGTCTCATAACTTTCGCGGCGTCCTATTCGGACGAATGGTTCAATCATCCATCGCATCGGACCGAAGTAGAGCGGGAGTTCCGGTACCTGGAGGAGATTCAGCGATGCTGACGCAAACACCGAAGATGGAAAAACGCAGAGAAGTGCGTGTCGAATGTGATGACGCGATTCGCTGGAAGCATCCGGGCAAGCCGGAAGATTTCAAGGGCTGGACGATCGACAAGTCGCCCTCCGGCTTCGGCTTCATGGCGAAGGCCGAGCAGGCGCCGCGTGTTGGCGAGTGGATTCACATTCGCCGTTTCGATTCGGATCGATGGGACATCAGCGACGAGCCGTTTCGTGTGACGCGGATGGAGACTGTCACGGAAGAGCTGGTGATCGTCGGCTGCATCGCCGAAGGCTACATCTCGGACGGCGTGGCGTTCAGCGGTAGTTGCTGATTGATTCCGCGACAATTCATTTGTGATTCAAGGCCGCGCTTGTCGCGGCCTTTTTTCTTGTTGATCACGGCATTTCGGGAAAACAACGCTCAACAACAGGCACTCAGCGATCAGCGTTTGTCGGGACCCCGAAGTGATGAACTGACGAGGAAACGTGGATTCGCGCCGTCCTTCCAAGACGGCAATGCGAAAACAGAATCGTCGCGATCCCAGCCTTAGAAAGGCTGGGCATTTGTCATATCGTCCCTATCGGGACGCTCGGCCATGCGGCGGGCTCATCAACAAAGCCGTCAGGAGATTCCCGCAATCCCGTGACGGACGTTTTCGTGTTGTTGATCAACAAGTTTCGGAATGCAGCGTGGCCATCGTTGTCGTCCGCGTTGTGTACTGGAGTTGTAACGCACATTCAGTGCTTGCGTGGTAAACGCACGCGGAACCCAGGGTTGCGCTTCGACCGCATTCGCGGTCTTCGCTGCACCCTGGGCTTCTGCTATTTCACGCCTTCAGCGTGACGGATGCTGGGGATTGCAGGATGAGCGTCACGTTGGTACATGCGGGACGAGAATGCGGTTGGTGCAAGCGAAACGAGTGGGATGTTGGTGAATCCGGGAAGAGTGGGACGTTGGTGTCGGCCGTTCGAGAGGAAACTCGTGGATGTCGGAACGTCGTTGGGCTGTTCTCATTAGAGAAGCGGTGCGATTCAAACGGCGAAGCTGCGGATCGCCCATTCGCCTCTGACCAGAGGTTTGCGCCACAGTCAATGAACCATTCTGCGTTTGAACTTAGAATGGCATTCAGTTTGATTCGGCCAATCTTGATCGGAGCGAGGTATGTCAGCAGGCAGTAAAATTGTCGATTCCATTCAGGCACGGCTCAACGCCTCGAAAACTCCCGAATGGGATGAGATTCTTTCGGAGATACTTGCATCATTTGAATGCGTGACGGGGACGGTTCATCGGCTGGATCCGACTTCGGGACTGCTTGAGCTTGTGGCTCAGCGTGGGATTCCGGAGGCGATCATGTCGCGGGTGCAGCGGATCCCTGTCGGCAAAGGGATGGCCGGGTTGGCGGCGGAGCGTCGTGAGCCCGTGCAGGTCTGCAACTTGCAGACAGACGAGAGCGGACAGGCAAAGCCGGCGGCGAAGATGACGGAGATGGCGGGATCTGTTGCCGCGCCGATGATCGCGAATGGAGAGCTCGTGGGAACGATCGGCATCGCGCGACCGGACGCGTTTGAGTTTTCGCAGGCGCAGATCGACACGCTCCTGAAGCTCGGCGAATTGATCGGCGGGAAACTGCAGGAGCTTCGGTGATGGCGATTGTTGATTTTTCGACGGTTCGCGCACTGACGTTTGACTGTTACGGCACGTTGATCGATTGGGAAACGGGATTGTTGAACACCCTGCGGCCGTGGGCGGATCGCGAAGGCGTCGCACTCAGCGATGACGCCCTGCTCGCCGCGTATTCCCAAATCGAGCCGATCGTTCAGACGGAGATGCCGTCGGCGTTGTATCCGTCGATCCTGCGAGACGTCATGCGGCGACTTGCATCGCGGCTGGGTGGAACGGCGACAGCGGACGATTGCGATGCCCTTGCGAAATCGGTCGGAGACTGGCCGGCATTTTCGGATTCGACCGATGCGCTGGCGCGATTAAAGCGTCGTTACAAACTCGTCATCGTTTCGAACGTGGATCGGGCGTCATTCGTTCGATCCAACGCGCGGATCGGCGTCGCGTTTGATGCGATTGTGACGGCGGAAGATGTCGGAAGTTACAAGCCGGCGACAGGCCATTTTGAACACGCCTTTGCCGCGCTGAGTGATCTCGGCGTCCATCGGTCAGAGATATTGCACGTCGCGGAAAGTCTGTATCACGATCACGTGCCTGCGAAGGCGCTGGGAATGCCCACTGCGTGGATCCGGCGTAGGGTTGAAGGATCGAGCCGCGCGACACGGGCGCCGGCATTGCCCATCGAGCCGGACATGACGTTTGCAACGATGGCGGCGTTTGCGGAAGCGGCACTGACTTGATGAGGTACTTGCGTGCCGGCGCGAACGCCGGGCTTCCCATTGCATGGAGAGGCAACAGCAAGGCGCCGTCGACTTTGTTGGCCGTCTGAAACGTCGGCCCCCACGGAGGGGGGCCGCTACGCATCAGTCAGCGCCCGCGGATGGGAGCCACCAAGAATCAGTGCATCTTGCTTAGAACAGTTTCTTCGCCATGTTCCAGATGTCATCCATGACGCTGCCGTCGCCATCGGCGTCGAGCAGGCTTGAGAGGCCGCCGCTTGCCGACGCCGCATTGTTCTGCCAGCCCTGCTTGTTGGATTGCTTTCGCAGGGATCCCATGAGCATCGTCGCGGCGACGGGCAACATTTTCTTGAGGATGCCCGTATCCAGCCCCGTGCGTTCGGCGGCGCGTCCGGCGACGTTTCGACTGACATCCTTGCTGCCGAATATGTGCCCGAGAATGGCGTTGCCATCTGTGACGGTCGACTCCTCTTCGACGGCCTTCGGGTCATCGAGGTATCGATCGTGCTGGCCGTTGCCGAGTGCGCCGAGGAGCGACGAGAGACCGTTGTCGGCGTGAACGTTTCGTTTGACGCCCGCGTTCAGCGCCGGCACGAATTCGCGCATCGCCGCCTTGGCCTGATCGTCGGAGACGCCGAATCGCCGCGCCAATTGTTGAACGGTCTGCCCGTTATTCGCTTCGAGTATCGTGTCTAAGAGACTCATCATTTCACCTCCGGGGATCAGAACTCGATCAGTCCTTCAGGATGAACGACACTTTCATGTTGACGCGATAGTCCGTGATTTTTCCGTCCTTGACGTCGACTTTCATCTCGTTCACCCAGGCGCCGACGACATTGTCGAGCGTCTTGGACGCCCGTGCGACGCCCGTGCTGATGGCGTCCTCGAAGCTCTTGGAGGAACTCGCGCTGATTTCAGTGATCTTGGCGACAGACATGATCCTTGGGTCCTTTCAACTGGCGGTCGAATCCGCTAACAGGAACTGTGCAGGGGTAGTGATAGCTCGTGGATCATATGAGATTCGGCCCGATTCGGCCAAGGCCGGGGCGATTCCTGGGGATATTGGGAAGTTACGACCGCGGTAATGCGGCAGGTCGCCGTTTCTGGATCGCGAACCAGCACTGTCAGCGCGCCGGCGCTTTGGGTCTTCGTATATATGCAGTCACGACGAGCAAGAACGGGATCGCGCCGACAAGCACGAGGGTAATGAGCATCCACGCGGCGGCGAATGCGAGAAGATTGACGGTACCGGACGGGCTTCCGATGTCGGGCGTGCCTGTCCACGCATTCAGTGTGTCGAAGAACTCAACCGCCGTCGGATCGCGATATCCGGGGCCGATGACATACTTGCCGGCGACACCGCCGCCCTGCGCGTAATATCCGACAGCACCGCCGCCTCGAGCAACGATGCCGACAGCGCCACCGCCGTGCGCTATGCCTCCGATCGCCCCGCCGCCAGTCGCGACGCCGCCGGCAGCCCAGCCGCCGAACGCGATCAGGCCGAGGGACATTCCGCCAAGTGAAAAGACGCCGAGCGCCATACCGCCGACGGCGACGATGCCGCGCGCGAATCCGCCGAGGGCGAGCCAGCCCGACGCGATGTCGC
>JAJDEC010000627.1 GCA_029259995.1 Phycisphaerae bacterium | reverse complement strand
TATTCAGAATCCATCGGCGACGGTCACAATTCGCAACATCACGATCGCGGATTGTCTGACATTTCCAGGCGACGTGTCTGGTGCGGAAGGCGGCATCTCAACGGGGGCTGCGATTCTTCTGTTGAGTGGTCGTCTGATCGTGGACTCGACGAACTTCGTCGACAACACGGCTTCCGGCGGGTCCGGCGGCGCGATCTTTGCGGGCGGCGGCGTTCTCGAGCTGATTGACTGCGCGTTCGAGCGCAATGCGGCGATAGGGGGAATCGCCGGCGACGGCAGCCCGGCAATCGTTGGAGGCCGTGGTGGAGCGGTGTACGTGGGCGCGGATGCGGCGGCGTTTGGCGCCGAGTTGCAATTCGGAACGGGCAGCGACTCGAACTGGGCGACGCATGATGCGAACGCGATTGGTGATGACGACGACATCTTCGGAACGGTTCGCGCATTGCCCGTCGTCTTGTCGATTCTGCGATTGGGCGTCAGCAGAACGCGCCTCGACGAAGTGACGTACGTTGTTGCGTTCAGCGAGTCCGTCAGCGGTGTCGACGCGACGGACTTCTCGCTCGTGACGACGGGCGTCGACGGGGCGGCGATCACGTCTGTTGAGGATGTGAACGGAAGCATCAACGCCGTCACGATTGCCACGGGCGCGGGCAGCGGAACGATCGCGCTGCAATTGAAAGACGACGACTCCATTCGAAACATGGAGTCGCTGTCGCTGGGCGGCGTGGGAATGAGGAATGGCGACTTCCTGGCCGAAGAGGCGTTTACGATTGATCGAACGCGCCCCAAGGTTGATTCGATCAACGCGGAGCCGGTTCAGGCGACGAATGCGGGCGTGATCACGTTCGTCATTTCATTCAGTGAGCCCGTGACGGACTTTGACGATGCGGGCGACGTGCACATCGAGCACGCGGGAACGATTCACGAGGCAATCGAATTCACGCGGATCAGCGATACGACATACGAAGTCACGCTGTCCGGCGTCACGGGCGAAGGCGAGATTCGATTGTTCGTGAAGGCGGGGGCGGCGACGGACTTCGTCGGCAATCCGAGTCTTGTCGATGCGCAAGGCGTCGAAGTTGTGTTTGACGACGTGCCGCCGACGATCGAGTCGATCGATGTCCTGGACGAAGTGAAGCTGGCGGAGCGCGCCGTGTTCACGATTCGATTCAGTGAGCCGATTTCAGGGCTGACGGCGGATGGACTGATCGTCTCGCACGCGGGCACGCAGCACGACCAGTTGACGATTCGTGAGATTGACGAGAGGTACTATCGAATCGAGCTGCTGGGCATCCGGGGCGTTGGCGAAATTTCGATCACGCTGCGAGCCGGGAGTCTGACGGATCGTGCGGGTTTGACGAATGCTGAATATCGCAGCGAATCCGTTGCAGTTGACGCGACGCCTTCGATGCCGGTGGCGGAGGACTTCTCCGAACCGTCGCCACTTGATGCGGAATCCGACACGGCGCCGCCGGCCGCATCCGAATCGGGAATCTGTGGTGCCGGCGCGTTGCCCATGATGGGCCTGTTGTCGGCATTCGCGATCATGACGCGTCGAAGATCCCGGCGGTCCGACGTCAACTGAGCCCGGCATACATCGATTATTCCCTGGCGTCGCGCCGGACCTTGTCGTAATCCACCGGCCGTTTTTCGACGAACGCCTGCATCCCCTCGGCAACTTCCGGTGCTCGATTGTGAATGCTCAGCCAGTCGCGGGCGTGACCGATCGTTTGGTGCCAGGACATGTCGCGCCAGTAGTTGAGCTGCTGCTTCGTGTAGCGAATGCACTCGGGCAGCTTGTTGATGAGTTTGTCGGCGAGGCGATCAACGGCGGCGTCCAGCTCGCTGCGGGGTACGACTTCATTAACGAGCCCCCAGTCCATCGCCTTCTTCGCGGGGATGTCTTCGCAGAGCAATAGGATTTCCCGGGCGCGGCGATCGCCGACGATCAGCGGTAGGAACTGCGTCGCCCCGGCGGCGGCGACGCTGCCTCGGGCCGCGCCGACCTGCTTGATGATGATGTCGTCGGCCGCGACGGCGAGGTCGCAGCTCATGTTGAATTCGTTGCCACCGCCGACGACCATGCCGTTGAGCCGGGCGATCGTGGGCTTGCCGATGTTGCGGAGCCGTTCGTGGCATTCGATGAAGAGGCCCATCCATTTCCAGTAGGTATTGGGTTTATCGATAAAGTCTTCGGCCTGCTCCTTCACGTCGGCACCTGTGCAGAATGCGCGATCGCCGGCGCCCGTCAGGATGAGCACGCGGACATCGTCGTCCCAGGATGCGTCCTGAAAGGCGGCGTTGAGTTCGACGAGCATGTCGCCGTTGACGGCGTTGAGGACGTCGGGGCGATTGAACGTGACGATCGCGCGCAGGTCGCGCTTCTCGTAGTTGATCAGTTTGAAATTGAATGAGTCGGCGGGTTGGCCGGTGTACGCGGGCATGGCGAGTCCTCTCAAGGCGATTGTGATCGCGTCCCGATGCGATCCCTATTGCCCTTGTGAGTGCGATATTAACACATTTCTGACCAGTGGATCTTTGCGATGCGACCAGGTTGCGCGGATTGTCGAGCTTGACTTTAATACTCCCTGAACGCGAAGCCAGCGCCATGTGCATCCACACAATTTCCATACTGGCGGCCTTCATGGGTTCACATCCGCGTGTTATTATTGCCCCGAACAGGCCATCCACAAGACCGGCACGGTGCATCGAGCTGCAAATGACGATCGACCAGCGCATCAGTGAATCTGACACAATCCCAAATTCACGGCGAGAGGAACTCGGCGTGCTGGCGGCTGCGGTTCGCGAAGCGATCGATCGCCACGAACCGGCGAGCCTCCTCTTCATCTGCACGCACAATTCCCGCCGCAGTCACATGTCGCAGATATGGGCCGCCGTTGCGGCGCATCACTTCGGATTCGACAACGTTCATACCTATTCCGGCGGGACCGAGTCGACGGCCTTCAACCCGCGTGCCGTCGCTGCCATGCGGCGGGCCGGATTCAGGATCGACAAGACGACGGACGACGCGAATCCGATCTATCACGTTCGCTATGCCGACGATGCGGCGCCGCTCACGTGCTTCTCGAAGGTCTACGATCATGCACCCAATCCAAAGAAGGACTTTGTCGCGGTGATGACATGCGACAGCGCCAACGAGGCGTGCCCGATCGTCCGGGGCGCCGCCAGGCGAATCGCGATCATGTACGAAGATCCGAAAGTCGCCGACGATACGCCGGGCGAAGCGGCGAAGTACGACGAGCGCTGCCGGCAGATTGGTCGTGAAATGCTCTACGTGTTCTCGCTCTTGGCAACGCGTTCGTAAAGGCTGGCGATGGGACTCAATCCTGTTGACTGGTGAACGAGTCGGCGTGTGAGTCCGCAGTCTCAAATTCGCTTGAACTGCTTTTCGAGATCCTTCGTCGTCAGTTCCAGCGTCGTCGGTCTTCCATGCGGGCAGTTGCTGGATCGTTGTGTGAGATGGCGCTGATCGAGCAGGGCGTACATCTCTTCCTGCGACAGCGGATCGCCCGCCTTGATCGCCGCCTTGCACGCCATCATGTCGAGCGTTGCGTGGATCAGCGTTTCGTCGGACGTGTCGCCGTCGGATTCGGCGAGTCGTTCGAGCAAGTCAGAAACGAATTTCTTCATGTCGACGCTGGCGAGCAGCGTCGGAAAGCGCTGGACGGCGATCGATTTGGGGCCGTACTCGTTGAGCTCGATACCGATGCGTTCGAAGATGTCCTTGTGCGCAATGGCCGCCTCGCGCTGCGCCGGCGAGACTTCCAGCGTCTCGGGCAAGAGCAATCCCTGCGATTCCAGCGGCCCCTGCAGCACGCGCTCGCGGAATCGCTCGTAGAGAATGCGCTCGTGCAGGGCGTGCTGATCGATGATGACGACGCCGGCTTCCGTCTGAGCGACGAGATACGTGTTGTGTATCTGAATCACGCCGCCCGGGGGCAGGGCGCCGGCGACGCTGCCCATGGCTGCTTTCGCCATCTGTTGGGCTGCGATCTCATCGGCATGCCGGGCCAACGCGTTCGTGTCGTCCCCGCCGCCTGTGGGCGTATCGCGGTACGCCCCATCTATTGGGTTCGACGCCTCGGATCCATGCGGCGAATCGGTTGGCGTTCCATTCGATTTGTCCGATGCGCCGTCCGGCAAACGCGGTTCCGGAAGCACGTTCGCAATACTGGGTCGCAACTGGCTTGTGGCAAAAGGCGGAGGTCGAAACGTCAGTCTCGGCTGCGTCGGATCGACGCGCTTGAGATAATCGGCGAGCGCGTTCCGGGCTCGCTCCTGGGCCGACGTGTCCATCGGCGAGGGGCGCATGCCGTCGTCCTGGATGTGCACGGGCGTCTTGAAGCGCGGCGTCAGGTCCTGGGCGAGCAGCGTTTCGCGAAGGACGCTCAGTACCTGCGACTGCACGAGCCCGGCGTCGCGCCAGCGGACTTCGATCTTCGTCGGATGGACGTTGACGTCGAACTCGGCAGGATCCGTCGTCAGAAACAGGAATGTCACGGGATAGCGATCGTGTTCGACGAGACCGCGGAAGGATTCGCGCACGGCGTAGCCGATCCGTCGATCCGTGATGAAGCGGCCGTTTAGGAACAGGTACTGCCATTTGCTTGTCGCCCGCGAATGCGACGGAGGGGCGATCAGGCCCTCGATCCGCAGGTTGCGTTCATTGCGGGCCAGTTCGATCAGGCATTGGCCGAGTTCCGCGCCGTAGAAATCCGCGATCCGCTCGCGTCGATTCTGCGTCGGCGGCAGGTTGCGGAGCGAGCGACCGTTGTGTGTGAATGTGAAGGCGACGTGGGGATGGGCCAGGGCGATCCGGGCGAGTTGTTCCGTGACGTGACCGCACTCTGTCTGGGGCTGCCGAAGAAACTTCCGCCGTGCCGGAACGTTGAAGAAAAGGTTGCGAATCTCGATCGTTGTTCCGACTGGCGAGCCGCATTGTTTCGGGGCCGTGATGTCGCCGCCCTCGACGACGATCTCGTTGGCTTCGAGCTGATCGGCGGGGCGGGAGCGGATCGTCAGATGGCTGACGCTGCCGATGCTCGCCAGTGCCTCGCCGCGAAAGCCGAGGGTACCAATGTGAAAGAGATCGTCGGAGGATTGAATCTTGCTCGTCGCGTGCGAAGCAACGGCGAGCGGCAGGTTCTCGCGATCGATTCCCGAGCCGTCGTCCGTGACGCGGATGAGCTGGCTGCCGCCGACTTCGAGGGCGATGTCGATGCGCGTGGCGCCGGCGTCGAGGCTGTTCTCGACGAGTTCCTTCACGACGGAGGCGGGGCGCTCGATGACTTCGCCGGCCGCGATCTTGTTGACCAGCGAGGCGTCGAGCTGGCGAATCTTCGTGAGTGTTTTCGGGGCGGACAATTCGTGGCCTTTCGACGGTGGAATCGCGTAGTATAGGTCCCGGTCACGACCTTGAGCAACAAGATAGCACGTCATGCCATTGCCACTCTGCATTCGACCTTCACGCGTTCACTTGACGCAACTCACAGTCGCGTTCGTTCTTTGTTTGGGTTTGAGTGTATTGGCAGATGTACCGACGTCGGCGCCGGCAACGCCGCGGAACGGGAGTTCGCGATCGACAACGGATGCAACGGCGGCATCCGTTCGAGTCGTAGCGGGTCCAATGTTTACTGTCGTTGCTCAGGAGAATGCCGTCGTACCGTGGATTCAAACAGATCCGCCCGCTGACATCTTTTTCGCATGGATTCGCGCGACGCAACCTGTCGACGGCGCCGGGAGCGACTTGGCGGGGTTTCGCCATAGGGACGCAATCATGCAGTGGTCGGGCGCGACGAAAGACATGGGCATTCCGCTCGAATCGTTGAACGAATCGCCGCTGAATTGCGCCTTCGTCCTTGCACCCACGATCGATCGCGACGTGAGGAACAATCCGACGCAAAACCTGGCGGACGTCAGGCTCGCGAGGATTCCCCGACACGGCGAATCCGGCAAATACACGTTCGCCTTCGGCTCCTGCTCTCACCAGGAGCGCTTCGGCGAACATCAACCGATCTGGAGCGCAATCGTAAAGGACGAACCGGATTGCTTTTTCTTCATTGGCGACAACATCTATTTGCCGGGCAAGCCGGAGGACTTCCCCAAATCGCGCGACGAGATGCGCCGCTTCTATCGCGCGCGTTATGATCATCAACGTCGAATGCCCGAGCTCCAGCCCCTGCTCCGCTCGACCTACTGTTTCGGCACATGGGACGATCACGACTACGGGCCCAACAACAGCGACAACACCTGGCAGTGGAAAGACGAAGCGCTCGAAGCGTTCAAGGCGTATTTTCCCGGTTCGTATGGTCTTCCCGATGCGCCCGGTTGTTTCCAGAAGTTCAGTTGGGGCGACGTGGATGTGTTCCTGCTGGATGACCGCACGTATCGCGATCCAAACGGCTCACCAAAACCGGACAAGACGATGTTCGGCGAGGCCCAACTCGCGTGGCTGAAGCAGGGCCTCGCGGAATCGAAGGCGAAAGTCAAGCTCGTTGTCAACGGCAACCAGATGCTCAGCGACAGGCATCCGCATGAGGGATGGGGTACGTACTATCGCCGCGAGCGCGACGCGTTTCTGCGATGGCTCTGGGATGAGCGGATCGCGGGCGTCTTTTTTCTGTCGGGCGATCGGCACTTCGCGGAGTTGATCCACAAGAAGGATCCCAAGGGTATTGGCAGTGATGTGTGGGAACTGACGAGTTCGCCATTGGCGAATTCTCATTTCGCCCAGGGCGGGATGGTCAAGAACAAGGAACGGATCGGCAAGTACACGAAGGGCGTCAACTACGGTTTGGTTCGCGTCGATTCGACGGGCTCGCGGCCCATGGTTGACCTGATCGTCAAAGATGTCTCCGGCAACGTTGTGATCGAACAGCGCGTCAAAGTCGCTCAATAGTCTTGTCGGGCATTTCGATCTTTTCGATGTAGAGCCAAAGCTGGACGCGAGTGGAGTTGGCGTTTCCGTCGATCGACGCAATCCTGGATTATTCCAGGACCCTCCCCGTTGCAATTTGATCACTTTCCGAGGATGACTCCCGTCCGATATGAGCAAACGCCGCGACGATCGCATGCGTCGCGCGCGACCGATACGTGATCGAGGCTGGTACGCCGACGATTCTGGTTCTACCATTGGTGAACTTTCAAGATTCGCTTCGGCGGATCGGGTGTTGATTTTATAGCAAGAATCGTCATGTCCGGACGGCGCCTCATGCGGTGGTCTGGCAAGGTTTTTTTCAGCCATGTGTACGAGTGATGTGGCCAGCGTCGATGGCGAAGCGGATGTGTGTCGCGAAGTCGATGAGAAGGCAAAGGGCGAGCGACGTTCATCCGCCTTGCGCCGACTTCCGCGCATCGAGATGTCGATCGTCCTTCTCGGGTTTCTGTGCAACGGCTACGGAAAATATGCGGCGATGTCACGATTGCCGACGGGCGGCAGTGCGCGCGGATTCGTTGAGTTGCTCGCTGGCGATTTCCTGTTCGTGGGCCTGCTCTTGCTCGGATTCGCGATCGCATATCGCCTGTTCGCCTATCGATGGGCGGGGCGGATGGTCTTGGTGGCGGCCGTGATTTACTGCATCTGGTCCGCCTCCAACATGGCGTGGCTCTTTGCAACGGGCGTTCAGATACACGTCGGCGTTTTCAAGAATCTCATGAGCGATCCCGTCGAATTCGGTTCGATCGTGACCAATCGACTGTGGAATACGCCGCAATTCACCATTCCGCTGGTCCTTTGTGGTCTCAGCGCGGCACTGATTGTGCTGTTCCGATTCATCCGCCCCGCACCACTCAGCGCCGGCAGGCTGCGCAAAAGACTCACGATCCTCTGGTCGTTGTTGTTCTGTGCGATCGGCCTCGGGCTGACACTGACGTTTGCATCCGGCGAGCCTCGACGGGCCGCGTTGTCCTACAGCAGTCACTGGTTCGGCATCACGTCGCTCATCGGGCTGGATGCGGCATCGATCGATTCGGATCTCGCAACGGATCGTCACATTCCGCGTCGTGGCGAGCGTTCGATCGTTCCGCCGGATCAGGCCGGCCGCAAGCCCCACGTCGTGCTTATCGTGCTTGAGAGTACGGCGCATTGGGCGACGTCGCTGGGCGGGCAGCCAACGGAGTTGACGCCTGTCCTGGCCCAGCTTGCCCGCGACGGTCTCGAATTCCCGACGACGCGGGCCGTCGTCACGCACACGACGCAGAGTCAGTTCAGCATCCTGACGGGCGAAACGCCGAATCTGAGCGGCGGATTCGCGGAGGCTGTTCTCGTCGATCGTCCGTACGAAACACTGGCGACGATTCTCGGTCGCCGCGGTTATCGATCCAGATTCTCGCAGATGGTCCGGGCGACATTCGAATGCAATCCGGGGCTGGTTGCGAATCTGGGGTTTGATTCGTTCTGGGCGCGCGAGGATCACGGCGATCCGGCGGCAAATCTCGGCTACCTGGCCGGTGACGACTTCAAGATGATCGCGCCGGCGTTCGACTGGTTCGACGATCAGGAATCGCCGTGCTTCATGTTTTTCATGTCTTCCGTGGCCCACGATCCTTACGAGCTGCCCAAGTGGTTCGGGGACACACCGACGGATGAGCGGTCGGCCTATCTGGCGTGCATTCGGTATACGGATGCGTTTGTCGGGGAGATCATCGCCCGGCTTGAGCAGCGCGGCGTTCGGGATGATACGCTGATATGCATTGTCGCCGATCACGGCGAGGGCATGATGGATCACGATGTCTCGCTGCACAATGAGAATCCTTACGATGTGGGGCTGAGAGTGCCGTGGATCATTTCATGGCCGGGCGGGATTGCGGAATCGCGGTCTGTTTCCGGCAATCACTCGCTCCTCGACGTTGCGCCGACTGTGCTTGATGTGCTGGGGCACGACATTCGCACGGCGGGCTTTGAGGGCGTCAGCGCGATTCGCAAGCAGGCTCAGGATCGAAAGACGTTCTTTGCCGGTTGGTACGAAGACAGCCCCGCGGGATATGTCGAAGGCAATATGAAGTATGTCGTCTGGCCGAGAACGAAGAAGGCTTACGAGTATGATCTGAGTTCCGATCCCCAGGAGAAAGCACCTCGCGTGCTTGATGCGATGGCGTATGAGCGCCTGGCGACGGAGTTACGGCAACGACGTGCCGCCAAGCGCATCTCGTTCGCCCCCAAGCGATACAGATCGCTCCGCCTGTTCGATCGATGGGAAACATCGGCACTGGGCGATGTGGCGTGGTGCTATTACGTGAACGAGTCCGGAATCAGACAACCATGAATGCAGACAACTCTCTGAATTCGATCCACGCATCCGAGGCAAATCGCGGCGCCGCGATCCGCGCCGTCGTCTTGTTTGTATTGCTTTTCGCCGCCTTCCGAAAGAACGCCGGCGAGATCATGCAAGTCGGCATCGAGTTCTCCGAATGGTCGCACATGTTCGCGATTCCCATCGTCGTAATGGCGTTCCTTTACTGCCGATTGTCCGACGCGGACGACGGTTCGCGAACACCGTCGGCGTGGGGATTTCTGATCGTGTGCTTCGGGATCCTGATGTGGTGCGGCATCGTGTCGCTCGGGATGTTCGGCTATCTGCAGATCATTGCGTTCTGGATCTGCGCCTGCGGCATCGTGGCGCTGGCGGCGGGGCGGCGCGTGTTCCGCGTGTGTATTCCCCTGATGCTGATGCTGCTGACGTGCCTGCCCGTGTTTGAACGAACGATGGATCGGTTCACGATTCCGATTCAGGGCGTGTCGATTCGGGCGGCGGCGAAGATCGCGAACGGATTGTCCGGCGATGACATCCGGGCCGACGGTCGAAACATTGCCCGGCGAGGCGACGCGCGGGCGATGATCGTGGGAACGGGCGAGCAGCGATTCGGGCTGCGGATGATGCAATCGTGCTCGCTCCTGATGCTTTTTGTCGCGTTCCATCGGAAGCGGCCCGTCCTGCATCTGATTGTGCTGGCGTTCGCCTTCGTGCCGATCCTG
>JAJDEC010000626.1 GCA_029259995.1 Phycisphaerae bacterium | reverse complement strand
TCATGACGATCGCATCTAGATCGCCCCTGAGCGCGCGTCGCATCGACTCAGGGCGGAGTTTGCGCGCGGCAGCAATTTGATTGACTTGACTGCGCGCAATCGGATCAGCGGCGACGCCATCTCGCATTCGTTTTTGGAGTTCAGCGCTCGGCGCCGCTCGTCGGTCGTCGTCGATCCTATCGCTGTCTGCTGACGTTCCCGATCCCGGCAAGACGCCTGCAAGCAGCTCGAACAAAAGGACGCCCAGAGAGAAAAAATCCGACGCCGTCGAAATCACGCCTTGTTGGATCTGCTCGGGGCTTGAATATCGCGGCGTGAGCGGACTTACAGCGGATGACGATAGGGAATTCGCATCGGGTCCGCTTTCTTCCGCCGACCAGCGCGAAATGCCAAAGTCCGTCACCTTCAGCTCGCCGGACGCCGTCACGAGGATGTTGCTCGGCTTCAAGTCACAGTGAATGACGAGGTTCTGATGCGCGTAGTGAACAGCCCTGCAAAGCACCTGAAACAGCGCAAGACGCTCTGGGATGGTCGCCCGCATTCGATCACAGAATTCGTTGATCGGCACCCCATCGATATGCTCCATCACGAGGTACGGCACGTTCCAATCCGTGACGCCGCCGTCAAGGAGCCTCGCAATGTTGGGATGCGATAACCTGGCGAGCGTCTGGCGCTCGCGCTCGAATCTCAGGCGCATCTGCCGCGACGCGCGATCACTGCGAATGATCTTGATGGCGACATGCTGCTCGAAATGACCATCCGCGCGCTCAGCGTGGTACACGGCCCCCATCCCGCCGATTGCGATCAGCTGCCCAAGTTGATACGGCCCGACACGCTTGCCGGTGTGCTGGGCCTCGCCCAGTCGCGTCAGCAGGTTAATCGCCGCATGATCAAGAATTGGCGCCAACATCTCTGCATCGGCTGTGTCGTATTGGAGCAATGCGCCGGCTTGTCGGCGCAGCTGAAGATCCTCGCCGCACGCCTCGTCCAGGAAAACGCTCAGCTGGCCGTTCGGCGTGTCCAGCGCCTCGTCCAGAATCGGTCGAAGCAATCGCCATTGTTCCATCGTCACGATGCAAGTCCCCGCGTCATGTCGTGTTTCAGCCACATGCGCGCGAGACGCCAGCCGCGTTGAACCGTCTTGGTCGAAACACCCAGTGCGTTCGCTGTCTCTTCGGCGCTGAGACCTCCAAAATACCGCAGTTCGACAAGCCTCGCGAGTTCCGGATCCGCGTATTGAAGTCGTTCGAGTGACTCATGGATCTCGAGGACATCGAGGGATTGCCCCTCGGTTGCGATGATACTATCCGTCAGCGGGATACGTGCTCCATCTGAACGGCGCTTTGCGGCATTGACACGACGGGCATGATCCACAAGGACTTCGCGCATGACCTGGCTGGCAAGCGCCAGGAGATGATTCCGATCCTTGACGTCCACGCGATTACCGTTCCAGATTCTGACAAACGCCTCGTTCACAAGCGCCGTGGCGCTCAGCGTGTGATCGGGGCGTTCGTGACGCAGCAGATGGCCGGCAATCTGGCGGAGGCAGTCGTACTCCGTCAATTGCGTCTGTCTGGCATCGTGGTTCGTATTGGCGAAAGCGGTCATTTTGTTTCGTCCACGATTCGGGCAGCGACACTGCCTATGAAAAAAATGTCCGGCGTCAGCTCGCGTTTACGCTAACACAGGTAAGAGGGGAATCCGTTCAATCCCACGATGGTTCTGATTATACAGCCGCGGGCCGCCGGGCGAAGTCTTTGGCCGGTTCTTAACGCTGGCGGCGTCGTAACTCGATAAGGGGCCATTTGGAGGGGGGCGGCGTAGACCGATTCCTGCTGAACCACAAGGAGACCAACCAATGCGCACCTGGCCGCGAAGAAACAAACAAATCGTCGGAGCCTTCTTCACGCTGGCGGCAGCGTTCGGATCGCTCGCGGCCGACGCAGCTCATGCCGGGATCATCGTCGGCTGGGGAAACGATAGCTACGGCCAATCGACGGCGCCGGCCGGCAGCAACTATACCGCGATCTCGGCCGGTCTCGCCCATAGTCTCGCACTGACCAGCGATGGCAACGTGGTCGCGTGGGGCGACAACAGCAAGGGGCAGACCAACGTCCCGGCCGGGACCTATTCCTCAATTGCAGCCGGTTGGCGTTTCAGCGCCGCCCTCGGCGGCGACGGTTCCATCGCCGCATGGGGTGAGAACAATGCGGGGCAGGCAACGGCCCCCGCGGGAAACAACTTCACAGCCATTGCCGCCGGCATGGACCACGGTCTCGCGCTGCGCGATGATGGGTCCCTCGTCGGCTGGGGCAGCAACGACTACGGCGAAGCGACTGCACCAGCGGGCAACGACTTTGTCGGTATCTCCGCCGGATGGAATTACAGCCTTGCCCTGAAGACTGACGGCTCCATTCTTGGCTGGGGCAACAATCAGTACGGCCAATCCACGCCGCCGGGGGGAACCGGGTTCACCGCCATTACGGGCAACTGGTTCCACAGCCTGGCGCTTCAAGATGATGGTTCGGTTGTCGGCTGGGGGGTCGACTCCGACGGTTCGGCGACGCCACCCGCCGGAAATGACTTCCTCTCCATTGCCACGGGCTGGAACTTCAGTCTGGCAGTCAGATCGGATGGAACGCTCGCGGGCTGGGGCGAGAACGGTTCCGGAGAAATCAGTTTCCCGGCGGGGACCGACTACCTTGCTGTAGCGGGCGGCGGATATCACGGTCTTGGATTGGTGACGCCGGAACCGACGACGCTGGCGATTTTCGCGGTCGCGGCGGTACTTTGCGGTCGCATTCGCCGCCGCGCCGCCCGTGTGTGAAAACAAACGTCGGACGTTCTGTTCTCGGCGTTGGCGGGCTCGCGAATCTCAAGAAGTGATTTCGCGATGCATCCGGCGCACTTTGATGCCGAGCGGCGCCATCGCCTCTCCCGCCACGACCAATGATTACCAAGAATCGAGACCTATCTATGAAAACCACGATTCCGTTTATTGTTCTTTTCGCACTGGCGATTTCGAGTCATTCGCATGCTGACATCATCCTGAATCCGATCGAGGACCTGCAGACCGTCGAAAGGACGACCACCGACGGCCCATACACCAGCAACGGACCGACGACCAACACCGTGAACTTCGCGTGGCACGGAAAGTCGTATCTGAAGTTCGATCTCTCCGGCATCTCCGACCTGTCGCAAGTGACTTCCATGAGCTTGCGGCTCTATGAGACCACGAACAGCTGGAATTACTCACCGGACATTATCGATCTCTACTACACGAATGACCACAGCTGGAATGAAAGCAGCAGTTTCCAGGAAGTGCCGTCGCACACAGGTGATCTCATCCATCAGGTGAATCACACGGCCGGCTGGAACAACTGGGTTACGTGGGACATGAGCAGTTACGACCTCATCAACAACTCCGTCGACGACACGCTGACGTTGGTCCTGGAAAACAACCAGGGCGGCAACTGGAACATGACGACTTTCATCAGCGGAGACAACGAACAGTCGGAGTTCTGGCCGCAATTGGTGCTGGTTCCCGAGCCGAGTTCGATTCTATTCGGAGTCTTGGCGGCCATAGGAACTTTGGCGCGACGTGGGCGACAAGTCCGCCGTTTTTCCAGCGCCTGTCGGAGCGAGTTTTGATCGTGGAGCAAGACGCTTGCATGCGATCGCCGAATATTCAACGGCAGGATTGCGAACGAATACATCGAACCCTTCGACGTCGTCGTGTCAATCCCACCAAGTCAAATCCAGGGAGTTTCACATGTATCGCAACGTCGCCGCATTGGTCGTTTGCCTGGCTATAGCGTCTGTGGCCCGCGCCGACCTCATCTACGACTCAGCCGGGTTCGAAGGGTTCGCCGAAGGGGTGCTCAACGGGCAGGACGGATGGGAAGGCGGATGGTTCGCGCTCGATCCATTCGTCGGCGTCGATCCATTCATTGAGGATTTCGGCCCTTCTTTGGGCGGCAAGAGCCTCGTGATGGACGGAGCCGTCGCCGGCGGGTCGTTCGCTTATCGTGAGTTCCCCGAACTCGTCGGCGCCGGGTATCAAGAGATCACGGTCAGCTTTGATATCTGGCGTCCTTCGAGCGATGCAATGTCATCACACTTCTCATGGTCCGGCTTCACGGAGCCCGAACCCGGCATGGGCCGCCAATCATCGATTCCATTCGACCCGGACACCAATACGCCCGCCCAATACCTGATCTTTCCGTTCGGAGAGGACGATCCGTTCGTTCCCGACGTCGTGCACCCGTCGGCCGAAATCGTGTTTGACCGTTGGGCGAACCTGACAATGACCTGGGATATGGACGTCGGTCAGGCCACGGCTTGGTACGACGGAATGATCGTCGGTTCCATGTCGATCGGTCCGGATGTCGAGATCGGCGACTGGGGGTTCTTTCTCAACGGAGACAGTGCGCATGCGTGCATCGACAACTTCGTCATTTCAGCGAGCGTTCCGGAACCGACCAGCGCAGTCCTGACGTTTATCGCGCTTTGCGCCCCCCTATGGAAACGGAATACTCGAAGGAAATCGATTTCCAATCGCGATGGATAAGGAAGGGCCGCCAATGCCCCAAGGAGTCAGAATGTACGAATTCAGTTTACCGAATCGATATCGATATCAGGCAATTGCGTTTGCCCTTGTCGTTGTTGCGTTCATCACTCAGACACGTGCGATGGGAGGCATGGTCTTGACGTGGGGCGACAATGAGTGGGGTCAGCAACAGCCACCGACCGGTGATGACTTCACGGCCATCGCGGCGGGCAGACAGCATTGCCTTGCTCTCAGGGCAAACGGTTCGCTCCTGGGATGGGGACGGGGCGATTCAGGTCAGACGGCGGTTCCGACCGGCAACGAATTCACTGCAATCGCCGCAGGAGATCGGTTCAGCATCGCGCTTCGAAACGACGGATCAATCGCCTCGTGGGGAAACAGCGAATTCGGCTTGACAACGCCACCGGCGGGCAACGACTTCACGGCAATCTCCGCGGGTTTGTATCACGCGCTGGCGCTTCGCGCCGACGGCTCGCTTGCTGGTTGGGGGCGTAACAACAACGGTGAATCCACGCCCCCCGCCGGCAACGACTTTATCGGCATTGCCACGGGCTTTAACTATAGCCTCGCGCTCAGGTCCGACGGTTCGATCGTGGGTTGGGGATTGAATCTATACGGCGCGACAGCGCCGCCAAACGAAACAGGATTTTCGGCCATTACGGCGGGCCACTATCACGGGCTGGGGCTTCGTGACGACGGCTCCATCGCTGGATGGGGACGGAACAATAACGGCCAGGCGACACCGCCGGCCGGAGATACCTTCAAGTCCATTGCGGCCGGACAGGTATTCAGTTTCGGCGTAAGAACCGACGGCTCGCTTGCAGCGTGGGGACTGAACTTCAGCGGGATCCTGAACCCGCCGGCGGGCAACAACTTCGGCACGGTTGCAGCCGGCGGATACCACGGCATCGCGTTGACTGTACCTGAGCCCGGCACACTCGCGTTGTTGGCCGCGGCAGGCATGATGCTGCGGCGTCGTCGCCGACCGGCCGCAGTGAAATAGTCCATTGCCTATTCCCGGCAGCTCCCACTCCGGGCCCGCGCATCGAGTTCGACGACATTTGCAGCTAATTACAAAGATCGGATGCAGTCTTATGACACAAAACACAAAACCCGACAAGATCCTCTTGCTGATGGTCGTTTTCGCCGTCGCCTTCGTCCCGGCAATTCATCCTGGCATTTCCCATGGCGGAATGATCGTCGGATGGGGACGCGACGGCTACGGACAGGCAACCGCGCCGGCCGGAGATGATTTCACGGCCATTGCAGCGGGCGAGTTCTTCAGCCTTGCGCTTCATGCGAACGGATCGATCCATGCATGGGGCCGTAACGACTACGGGCAGATCAACGCCCCGACGGGCAACGACTTTGTGAAGATCGCCGCGGGTGAGAAACACGGCCTGGCGCTCAGGAGCGATGGATCGATCGACGGATGGGGCTGGAACGGTTACGGCCAATTGAATATTCCAGCCGGTCATGACTTCGTGTCCATCGCAACGATCGGCAACAGCAGCATCGCGATTCGAGCGGACGGCTCGATTGAGGCCTGGGGCAACATCGCCGCTGCGCCGGCGGGGAGTGATTTCGTCGCCGCTGCACCGGGCTGGGCACGTTGGGGCGCCGCCATTCGAAACGACGGTTCGATTCAGACGTGGGGACTTGCTTCCGGATGGCCTCCGACGCCTGTCGCTCCGTCTGGCTCAGACTTTCTGACAGTCGATGCGGGATTTGGTCACGGCATTGCCCTGCGAAATAACGGCAGCCTCGTCGGATTCGGATTGAATGATTTCGGCGAAGCCTTACCGCCGAGTGGAAATGACTTTGTGGCGGCAGAGGCTGGCTGCTATCAATTCGGCATAGCACTGCGAGCCAACGGATCGCTGGCGGCATGGGGCCGTAATAACTACGGCCAATTGAATGTGCCGTCGGGACAGGATTTCGCCGCCATTTCAGCGGGACATTATCACGGACTCGCGCTGACACCGGAACCAGGAACATTCTTGATGATCCTGGTTGTCGGGACCCTTGTTGCTCGGCGTCAGCCGCGACGCCAAGCTTGATTCGGGAGAATATGCAATTGCGTACAGGTTCAATTCAAATCCATCGACTTCGGCTCCTGTCATTCGTCTTTCTGCTGGCCCCGATTCCGGCGATTGCGACTGAACGTGTGAACGTCAGCGAGACCGGCGATCAGTCCAACAGTCTGTTGAGCATCGGCAATTCGCTCGCGCACGACGGTCGCTTCGTTGCGTTCCGATGCGATGCGAACAACCTGGTGCCGGGATCACAGTTCGCGCAAGGAAATATCTACGTTCGCGATCGCCAGACAAACCAACTGACGCGTATCACGTTCAGCACGACTGGCGGGGAAGTGACCGGCGCGAGTTTCAGCCCGGTAATCTCATCCGACGGTCGATACGTCGCGTTCCAAAGCAGCGCGGGCAATCTCGTGTCGGGCGATACGAACGGAAATACGACGGACATCTTCCGGCATGACCGGGACACGGGCCAGACGACGCTGGTCAGCGTCAATTCAAGCGGCCAGCAGGCCATCTTCGGCGCGAGTACCCTTGCAGCGATCTCCGGCGACGGTCGCTTCGTCGCGTTTGTCAGCGACTCGTCTCAGCTCGTTTCCAATGACAACAACAACAATCGCGACACGTTTCTTCACGACACGCAGACCGGCCTGACCGTCGCGCTCAGCGTGACGCCCGCCGGCCCGACGTCCAACGGCCGGAGTGACTATGCCGCCTCGCTTTCCTTCGACGGCCGATACGTGGTGTTCGTCAGCACGGGGACCAACCTGCTGCCGTCGGGCGGAACGACAGCAGACGACGTCTTCCTGTACGATCGGATCGCCGGCACGTTGAGCTGCCCTACCGGACAGTTCTCCGGCGGCTCCGGAACCGGCGCCAAGCGACCTTCCATCTCGACTGACGGCAGATATCTCGCCTTCGATGACAACTACTCTGGATACGTAGCCGGCGATACAAACGGTGCGCAGGACGTGTTTGTCTACGACGCGCAGACTGGTCAGACGGAGAGAGTCAGCGTGGATTCCTCCGGCGTACAAGGCAACGGAGCAAGTCTCTTTGCATCGATCTCCGCGGACGGCCGATACGTTTCCTTCCAAAGCGACGCAACCAACCTCGTGGCGGACGATAACAACGGCCAAACGGACATCTTCGTACACGATCGACAGACCGGCGCCACGACAATTGTGAGCAGGAGCGACACCGGCGCCCTGGGCGATGGCGCCAGCGGCAGCGCCGCCATCTCCGGCGATGGCCAGCACGTGGCCTACTACAGCGCCGCGACAAATCTCGTGGACGATGACACGAACGGATTCTGGGACATCTTTGTGTCGGCGGTGGTCCCGACGCAAGCCGCGAATCCCCCGCTCCAGTGGCCCGTCGCCGATCCGATTGTGACGCAATACTACGCCAGCTACGGCGAAGTCGTTGCTGGAGAATACCACACGGGGATGGACATGGTCTCGAACAGCGTCGACATGACAGTTCGGGCCGCAGCCGGTGGGACGGCGAGAATCATCCCGTTGGGAACTTACGCAAATCAGAACCACAATATGGGAAACATCGTTATCATCGAACATACGCTCGCTGACGGCGCGCATTCGCTCTACGCCCATCTCGGCACGATCACTGTGGCCGACGGCGCTACTGTCTCTGCGGGAGATCCCATCGGCACGATTGGCGCGACGGGGCTGGACGATCCGGACGCGGCCCACCTGCACTTTGAATTCAAGCCCTGGGGCGTGATCGGAAACCTCCATGATGACACCGGGCCGAAATGGGGATACACGCCGGACCATCCCAATCTCTCGGGGTACATGAATCCCGACGTTTACCTCAGCTATGCCGTGGAGGAGATTGAACCCATCGCCGTCGCGACGATGGGCATGACGGATGTCAAGACCGGCCCTGATCCGACGGTCTATACGCAAGTCGTCACAACGACATCGGATCAGCAGCAGTTTGCAGCATTCTGCCGATTTGGCGCTTGGTACAACGTGTACCTTCCGAGCGACCTCGGCCCCGCAAGCGGGTGGATTCAGGCGACGCCGGCTGAGCAGACGGCGCTCCTTCGCGTCGATGATCCCGTTAATCGAGAAATCGGTGTTAATCTTCGCGATAGCGCCACGTCAAGCGGCGACGTCGTCAGCAAGGTTTGGGATGCGCAGCGACTGGCGATTACGGCGTCATCGCTATCGGGCAACGGCTGCACCAAGACCTGGCGGCAGACGGATTGCGCGACGAATACAGGCGCCTCTCAGGGCTGGCTCTGCGCGCAGTACCTGTCAGGCAACAATCAAACGGGGGATATCGACGGCGATGGCGAGGTCGATGGCGGCGACGTCGCCGCGCTGCAAACCGTACTCGTGCATCCTGCGAGCGCAACGCCGGATGAATTCGACGCAGCGGATGTTAATGACGACGGCCGGGTCGATGGCATCGACATCCAGGGATTGGTGAGCCTGCTCCTGACATCTTGACTCAGTTCGGCCGCGCAGCGCGCGGATCCGTATGCAAAGATTCAATAGGTCGTCACTCCCCTATCCCCTGATGTCCAAGATCTCGAAGGATGTTGAATTCGAATCACACATGACCATGATGACCGCTTGACTGGCAAACACCGGCGTGACCCAAACGAGGCCCAAATCGGCGCGAAACATGTGCAACACGTAGCGCATGTGTCGATTCGATTCGACCGTGCACGATCTTGATTCTGCTGTTGGATATCACGATCCAGCAATTGCACAGCCTATCGGGCACATGCCTCGGAGGTCGTAGGTTCGAGTCCTAACCCGCTAGATTCCTAAGTCTTTTCTGACAATCCGTTGGCGACACCCATCCGAATAAATCACAGGCGTGTTTTCGGCTTCGGCTTGCCTGCGCGTGCTGGTCGACTGACCTTCCCCTACGGTATGGTCCAGTGTCTATGTTATTCCAGCACCGCTCCGAGCACATGCCGTTGGCGGGCGGGGCGGTGCGAGGGAACATCAGTGCAGTCACTGCGGGATAAGCTCGCTAATTGATGCGTCGCAAAATGGCGCGTCAGCCCATTCTATCGACCCACCGGCTGCGTTGGTGCGTAGGCTTGCCGTTGAGGAATCTCCAGGCGATTGAACGGTTGATAAACGTCGAGGCTGCCCACACGCGCCAGACGCACCCAGTTGCGCAATAAGTTTCCGCCCGCGTCATCGAAATACTCGGTCTTCGGTCCCACACCGCCGCTGTTCGATGAAAAGTACTCAATGCCCGTGATCCTGCCGGCGTCGTCGCGCGTCCAATCCATGAAGATCACGGAATGGCCCGTCTTGTTGTTGCGGCTGTAGTCGCAGAAATCGCCGGCCCGTGCCTCTTCCCAATTCTCGATCATCCGTCCGAGTCCATAAGCGACGATGCCACGCTGCGGGCTGTCACCTTTGCCCTCGATGTACCAGAGTTGAAGCAGGTTGAAGAGATCGGCGAAACACATGCCGTTAAAGTCGTCAGGCTGCAAGCCCTTCGCACGATTGCGTAACGCCATCGCTCGGCAGAAGATCTCAAAGGTCAGTCCGCAGCAATAGCTGCACCGCGAACCGTCTGGATAAGCTTTGGCTACTACCTGCCCCTGATACCAGATGTCCTCGGTCACACCATTGTAAATGTCATATTCCAGCGGCTTGCAATGGTAAGGATATGAGCCGTCGGTGGGATACGCTTCGATAACGCGAAGAATATACGGATTGAGCGAGCCATCTGCATCGTCGATCACTGGCGCAGCGCTCGCCAGGTACTTGCCCACTGGGCTGAATCCACGTCCGTCAACGGGATAACGTTGGTAATTGACTCCGCGTTCCGGTCTGCCCTCACTCACTGTCGCCTTCCCACTTTCGTCGGCGGGAGCGCACCGTGAACGCGGTTGACCGTGATTCAAATGGCTGCAACCGCAAGACACCGCCGCAAACATTGCGATCAATGTGACTCTCATCGAATAACGCATCCGCATGACGAGGCTCCTGGAACGACAGATCAGACCGTTGATGGATCTTGCTTGAGTGACGATATCAAACCAGGACAACCCTTGGTCGCCGACTCAAAGACCAATGCCAAGACCCATTATCCACGATTAACGTCATCGTCGCCCTGGGTCAAATCCTCGGGCGTGAATCGTTGAACACGACGGCGATCTGTACAAGGAGATCACTGGATGAGCTTCAATTCTGTGTGGACGAGTTACGGGGGCGGGTAATCGTGCCGTCGATAGACACTGTACGATTGATTCCGGTGCCATATTGCCCTGCCAATTGGGACACTCAAGCGCAAGCTCGACTACCTGTTCGCCGCCCTCCCTCATCAGTGCTCGACGATTCCCGGCAGCAACTGCCCCAGCAGTTTCTCCACGAAGAGCTGAAGATCCGCCCCGTCATCAGAACCATCGTCATTCATGTCGCCACGTTCAGCGTTGCATCCGCAAGCGTCGGCCTCAACCAAAGGACTCGCGATAACTTCGAGTGACAAGATAGCAATCGATTGAAATGCACTTTACACGATGACCTCATTTGCCCAGAATACTTGAGTTCAGCCGGGTCAAGGGATTTCTACAGCACATCTCACAAGGTCGGAAAACATGATCGGCAGAAGGTATTCTCTGCGTACAGCCATGTCATCGGTCCTGATTCTTGTCTGCGTTTCGGTAGCGACCGGCTGCAACAACAGTCGCTATTCAGTCACACACGACCGTCGCCTGCCGTCGATCAAGAAAGTTGCCATCCTTCCTGCGAGCATCAGCGTCCAATCAATGCATGCTGGCGGCGTCCTTGAACCGCGCCCCGATCTGATTCCGAGCGTCATGGCACAAACCATTGCGACGGTTCGAGGAGAAGTAAATTCCCACAGTCGTGAACACACTTACATCGCCAATGGTTGGGAGGGTCCGGCGCTTGACGCCGTACAACCGCGCTTCGCATTGCTTTCGACCATCGTCGAGGCGATTAAGACGCATCATTACGAAAACGGAAAGGGAAGATTCATCGACTACCCGACTGGCGACGCCATTTCCGCGCTGGTGGATGA
>JAJDEC010000625.1 GCA_029259995.1 Phycisphaerae bacterium | reverse complement strand
GGCGCAGCACCCACGACGGCCCGCTGGCCGGGGCCCATGGACGCTACCTGTCTGACGTCGAACTTCGGCAATCGCTGAAAGCCGAACTCAAGGGATACACAATCGGCAGCGACGTATTCCGAGGCGGACAAGGCGTCGTCTTCCGCGCCAATCAAGTCGGTACACGGCGCGACGTGGCAATCAAGATGCTCCGCGAAAGCCCGCTCGTCGGATCCAACGGCGTCGCCAGATTCGAACGCGAAGTCCAGATCCTCTCGCAGCTCCGCCATCCGAACATCGTTTCTGTTCTGGAAACCGGACAACTCAGCGGCAACTACTACTTCGTGATGGACTTCATCGAAGGCTGGTCGCTCGACGACTTCGTTGTCGAAAACCGGCCCGATGTGAAGACACTCCTCGAACTCCTTGCCCGCATCTGCGACGCCGTCAACGTCGCCCATCTCCGCGGTGTCATTCATCGCGATCTCAAACCCGGCAACGTCCGTGTCGATCGAGCCGGATCCCCACACGTCATGGACTTCGGTCTCGCCAAAGTCAGCGAACACGACGATTTCCACACGGCGATGACAATGACCGGGCAATTCGTCGGCTCCCTCCCCTGGGCCAGCCCGGAACAGGTCGAGGCGACGCCAGAAGGCATCGACATTCGAACGGACGTCTACTCGATCGGCGTCATGCTCTATCACGCGCTCACGGGAAAGTTCCCCTATCCCGTCGGCGAGAGTTTTCGACAGACGATCGATCACATCTGTCATACGGAACCGGAGCGTCCCGGCGCGATTCGCGAGGAATTGGGAGACGAAGTCGACCAGATCGTCTTGAAGTGCCTGAAGAAGGAACGCGAACTCCGATATCAAACGGCCGGCAGCATCGCGAAAGACATCCGACGCTACTTGAACGGCGAAGCCATCGAAGCGAAACGCGACAGCACCTGGTACGTCGTTCGCAAGGCAGTCAGAAAGCACCGCGTCACGGCGACGATCATCGGCCTCGCGGCTGTCATCATTGTCTACGGAATTGGAAGCCTCATTTACTTTCTCGACGTTGAAAGCAAACTCCGTGTGACGGCCGAGAACGCACTGACCGTTGCTCGAAACGAGGCCCTGGCAGCCGCCGAAGCGCGCGACGACGCCGATCAGCAGCGCGGCATCGCTGAGAATGAGAAGCAACTCGCCGTCGATGCCCGCGACGAAGCCATTCGCCAGACGCGCATCGCCGCCGCCGTGAACCAGTTCTTCAACCAGGACCTGTTGGCCGCCGTCGCACCGGACGCTTTGGGGCGCGATGTGACCGTCCGCGAAGCGCTGGACGCGGCCTCAAACACAATAGACAAGCGATTCGAGGACGAACCCCTCGTTCGAGGCGAAATCAAATTCGTCATGGGCAACACCTACATGCGGCTCGGCGTCGTCGACAAGGCGGAAGAGCATCTGGCCGATGCCTTGGTCCTGTTCGAACAGGCACGAGGCCCAGACGATGACTACACGCTCATGGCCCTCAATGACGTCGCTCGCGTCTATCTGGCGCGCGGCAAATTTGACGAAGCGATCGAATCGTTTCGCAAGTGCTATCAGCGAAGACTCGACGTCTTCGGCCCCGAGAATCACGACACGTTGAACGCCATGGGCAACCTCGCCTGGACCTACGCTCAGATCGGTAAATACGCCGAGGCCGAGCCACTCCTGATGGATGCCTATGAAACGCGAATCCGGGTATACGGGGAAGAGGAAAAGGAAACCCTTTCTCTCCTGAACAACATCGCGCTTTTCTATCACGCCATTGGGAACTTCGAGAAAGCGGCCGAATTGTGCGAGAAAGAGCTGGCCATCTCACAACGCATAATGCCCGACGATCCGAGTTTGTTCACATCGATGGGAAATCTCGCGTCCATGTACGGAGCCCTGAAGCAATACGATCGTGCAGAAGCACTGCAACTCGAGGCCCTGAATGGCAGGCGCAAAGTCTTCGGTGAGTCCCATCCGGATACCATCCTGGCGATGAACAACCTCGCCACGCTCTATTCGAAAATGGACCGAATACCCGAAGCAGAGAAACTCAGCGTCGAAGCGCTCGACATCGCGCTGGCCGAACATGGCGAAGACCTGCCGATCGTCAATTCGCTGCGGAGCAAGATCGGCTGGTTCCAAAATCACAACAAGCGTTTTGCGGAAGCCGAACCCTATCACGCCGATGCGATTGCCGGCGCACGTCGAATGTACCCCACAGGACATCGAACCATTGCGATCTATCTTCACCGACATGGCGATTGTCTGATGGGACTTGGAAAACTCGAAGAAGCCGAGGCCGCCCTCCTCGAAGCCCACAGCAGCTTTGTCAATGATCGCGGCGCATCGAGCAACGACGCACTCAACGTCGTCGACTCACTCGTCGGACTCTACAAGAAAATGGAACGCCCGGATGCAGTCGAAAAATGGACGGAGGTCTACACTACGGCGATTGCGAACCGGGACGCCGACGAGTCGAAGCGCGATACAAACTGACGGCGCTTACTCCGGCACGCGTCGAATATCCGCGCCCAGGGCGTTTAGCCGCTCCTCGATCCGATCGTAACCTCGATCGATGTGATACACGCGGGAGACTGTCGTCGTCCCCTTCGCCACCAGCCCCGCCAGCACCAGCGCCGCCGATGCACGCAGATCGCTCGCCATCACAGGCGCCCCGACGAGATGCTTCACGCCCTCGACGATGACCGTCGGTCCTTCTTTCCGAAGCCGCGCCCCCATGCGATTCAACTCGGCGACATGCACGAAGCGATCCGGGAAGATTTTCTCCGTAATCACGCTGTTGCCATCCGCAAGACAGAGCAACGACATGGCCTGCGCCTGAAGGTCCGTCGGAAAGCCGGGATACGGCTGCGTCGTAATCGTCACAGGCTCCAACCGCCGCGCCGACGACACTTGCACAATCCCATCCGCCGACCGCTCCACATTGACGCCGATGGCCCGCAATCGATCGACCAGCGCCAGCAGATGATCCAACCGACAATTCTCGATCCGCACGTCACCATTCGTAATTGCCGAAGCAATAATGAACGTCCCCGCCTCGATGCGATCCGGCACAATCTCATGCTCGCAACCGCGGAGCTGCGTCACGCCCTCGATCGTGATTCGCGGCGTTCCCTGCCCCGTAATCCGCGCGCCGCACTTGTTCAGATAGTCCGCCAGGTCCGTCACTTCCGGCTCGCACGCGGCGCATTCGATGACCGTCGTCCCCTCCGCCAGGCAGGCCGCCATCAAAACGTTCGCCGTTCCCAGTACCGTCGACCCGAAGGGGCCGCCAAGAAACACCTCCGCGCCGCGCAGCTTCTTCGCCTTGAGATGAATATCGCCGCCGATCAGTTCGACATCCGCCCCCAGCGCCTCGAGCCCCTGCAAGTGCAACCCGATCGGTCGATACCCAATATTGCAACCACCCGGAAGACTGACCTGCGCCCGTCCCCGTCGCGCCAACAAGGGCCCCATGACGCAGACGCTCGCCCGCATCTTGCGAACCAGGTCGTATTCCGCGTGACAATTCATCTCGTCTTCAACGCGAAGCTTGATGTCGCCCTTCTCTTCGCGTGTGACCTGCACGCCCAGGCGTTCAAGCAGAAAACACAGATGCTGCGTGTCCGAAAGGTCCGGCACGCCTTTGATCGTGCTTTCGCCCTCTGTGAGTAGTGCAGCCGCAAGGACGGGCAACGACGCGTTTTTTGAACCATTAACGCGAATGGTGCCCTTGAGACGTTTGTTACCGCTAATGACGAATCGATCCACAGGATGCCCCCTGGAGGTGTTGCGATTGTGTGTCGGCTCTGGCCGCCGTGCCTGCCGAACAACTCGGGCCGATTATAGTGGCCGACGATGAATACGGAATCCCCGTGACGGGTTGCCAACCCAATCCTCGCCGATAGGCTACCCGCTTATGCCGAGCCTGTATCTACCGGACGAGTTGTGATCGTCCCGGAGACAGATTCTTCAATCCACTGGCGCGCGAAGGAAACGATTCACATGGCGTTCAGCGACTTCATCCACGACAAGGCCATCGAACTGGGCAAAGACTCGATACGCATGACCACAGCGGCGGGTTCAGGCCATCCCACAAGTTCGTTGTCCATCATCCACATCGTCACCGTCCTCATGCACGACGTGATGAACTACGACCCGGCCGATCCCTGGAACCCCGGCAGCGATCGCCTCGTTCTCTCGGAGGGCCACGCCGTGCCCGCCGTCTACGCCGCCTATGCCGATGTTGCCGGTGTTGTCGGCAAATCCCGCGCCGAAGCCCGCGTCCTCAAGCGCGACGAACTCATCGAACTTCGCGAAGCCGACAGCGTCCTCGACGGCCATCCCAATCCCGCCGAAGGTTTCCCCTTCTTCGACGCGGCGACCGGTTCCCTCGGTCAGGGCCTCAGCGTCGCGGCAGGTCTCGCGCTCGCAGCCCGCAAGCGCAAGATCGACAAGAAGATCTACACGATCATCGGCGACGGCGAATCGCGTGAAGGACAAATCTGGGAGGCCATGGACTTCATCGCCGAAAACAAGCTGACCAACGTCGTCGCCATCTTCAACTGCAACGGACACGGTCAGGCCGGCCACGTCTCCGTCCAGCAGTCCGCCGAGTCCGTCGCGGCCAAGGCGAAGGCCTTCGGCTGGCACGCCATGTCCATCGACGGTCACAACCCCGACGCCGTCCGCGAAGCGTTAATCAACGCAACCAAACAGGACAAGCCAACCGCCATCATCGCAAAGACGACCAAGGGCTGGGGCTGCCCGACAATTCAGGACGTGTCCAACCACGGCAAGCCCGTACCGAAAGACAAACTCGACGCCATGTTCGCAGAACTCGATTCGATGCGAACCAAACTGAACGTCAACGCCCCTACCGCCGAAGACGCCGTCATCGGCAAACCCGCCGCGGCCGTCGCGATGGAACGAAAAAACATCAACGCCGGATCATTCGATAACGCACTGCGAGACGCCGGCTTCGGCTCCGCTTTGGAGAAAAAGGAAATGGCCACACGACGCGCCTATGGCGCCGCACTATTGGCCCTCGCCAAGGCCGATCCTCGCATCGTCGCCCTCGATGGCGACGTCAGCAACTCAACATTCGCCGAAGTCCTCGGCAAGGCGATGCCCGATCGCTTCTTCGAGTGCAAGATCGCCGAACAGCACGTCATCTCCGCCGCCGCCGGCATGGCTGCGGGCGGTTTCGTGCCCTTCGCCAGTTCTTTCGCAAAATTCATCTCCCGCGCCTACGACCAGATCGAAATGGCCCAGATTACGCGCGCGAATATCAAAATCGTCGGCTCCCACGCCGGTATCTCCCTCGCCGCCGACGGTCCCAGCCAGATGAGCCTCCACGACGTCGCCTTCTTCCGCTGCGCCACCCGGGCCGATAACGGCAATGGCAGCCCGGCCAGCGTTTCATTCCAGCCGAGCGACGCCGTCGCGGCATTTCATTGCACCGTCGCCATGGCCAACCACGAAGGCATGTGCTACATGCGAACCCATCGCCCCGACGTGCCATTTATCTACGACGCGAACACGGAATTCAAAGTCGGCGGCTTCCACACGATCAACGAAGGCGACGACCTGACGATCATCTCCGCCGGCTACATGATCCATCCCGTCCGCGACGTCATTTCGAAACTCGCCGGCGAAGGAATCAAGTGCAAACTCATCGACGCTTACTCGTTCCCGTTCGATGAAACGAAACTGCTCGCCGCCGCCAACAACAAGCGCAATCGCATCCTGACGGTCGAAGACAACTACATCGGCGGTCTCGCCGGCGCCGTCGCCGAAGCCGCCGCCCGCGCCGGCACAATGCGCGTCGACTCGATGACCTGCGATCGCATCCCCAAGAGCGCAAGATCCCCCGAGGCGATTCTCGAATACACCGGCCTGTCTCCGGCCCACATCGAGAAGAAGATCCGCGGCCTTCTCGGCTAGTCGCCCTGATACGATTAATCCGGCGTGCCATGCCTGCCCCTTTGGGCAAGCATGTGGCGGCGAGTAAGTGCTTAGCGCTTTGAAACACGCCGCGAGCCATGCTTGCCCTTCAAGGCAGGCATGCAACAATGAATCGATCGCTCCAGATCTTGGATTCTTCACGGAGAATCGGAGAACGTGACCGTGTACACAATGACTGGCGATGGTTGATCCACCATTCAATCAGACGACATCCCCCGTATCCGCTCTCGCTCTATCTGTCAGTCGACAAAGCATCACAGCAAGCGTTGAGTCTCCTCGCCGCGCCACACGCCGAAAGCGCGCCACAGGAAAGCGCTGAGCCTCCCCGCCGCGCCACACGCTGAAAGCGTGCCACAGGACAGCCCGGGGCAAGTGCAGCCCGCAACGCGGGCAAACGCAGCCCCGGGAAACGAATCCAAGAACGAACCAAGCACCGAAAGTGCGTTACAGACGTCCGTATACCCTGCGGTTCGCACGACAAATCGCCCATCGCACGATCGCAGTCAACTTACAAGACTCCAACGATGCAATCCCCACTATCGCCGCCGCCGCTTTGCCAAGTCCGCCCCATCCCTCACCTTCCGATTTCGCGTCGGTCGCAATTTCTCCTTCCCCGACGTCGATCGCAACCCGTCCCGCTCGCGCTCCGATCGATCACCATTCCCCCGCTGCCGATCCGGCTCCTTCGATGTCGCCGTCTCTCGCGGAAACTCCCCCTCACGATCCCACAAATAATACATCGGCGGTCTCCCCATCACCTGGCGGAACATGCTCGCCAACAGCGTCGGCGTTCGTGATTCCGGCTTGTATTTCAATGGTGTATGTAACGACGTCGCCCAATCCTCAATCGTCGCTTCAACGAGCTTCCGCACACGCGGTCGCCTCGAGATCTTTTCCGCGAAGTCCGGCCCGAACGGATCGATGCCCCATTGGGCAAGACGTTCAAGCAGACGAATCCGCCCCTTCGGCTGCGGGCACTGGCCGACACGACGCATGCCTGCCTTTTCAAACACAGGATTCACAGTCCCCATCGCCGCCAGCGCCTCGACGAATCGAACCCCGACTCGCGGCAACGACTCGCGAACGAAATAATGCCCCAGCCCACAACCGCGCACATCCGGATGCATCACCAGCCGCCTCAGAATCCGCAACTCCTTGTTGAGCCGACGAACGTTGCGAATGAATCGACCGTCCGTCACGCGATTTCGCAAGTAAAGTTCCAACGGCGCATGCGCGACGACGAGAATCCCAATCGCCTCCTGACTCGACGACTCCTTTAGCAGGAACACCTTGTCGACAAAGCCAAGAC
>JAJDEC010000624.1 GCA_029259995.1 Phycisphaerae bacterium | reverse complement strand
CGCTCAGCGTCTTCGGGAAAGGAACTGACGCGATCGATGGCGTTCTTGATATCCTGCAAAGCCCGATTAGGGTCGACGTCCTCCGTCAGTTCGACGGACATACGACCGCTGCCTTCGACGGCCGTCGATTCAATCCGCTTGACGGCCTCCAGCCCCCGCACGGCTTCTTCGGCCGGCAGGAGAATCCCCTCTTCGACTTCCTCGGGCGTCGAGCCGGGATAGGACATCGAGAAATTGACGATGTCGAGTTCGTAGGCCGGATACACTTCCTGCTTGATGTTTTTCGCGACGACAATACCGCCGATGATGAGCAGAAACATCAGCAGGTTGGCCGCGACATGATTGCGGGCCATGAAGCCGATGAGACCTTCCGAGCGTGTTGCCGTCTCGTTTCGTATCACGGGGCCGTATCCGCCGACGATTCACGAATCTCGAGCGGCATGCCCGGTACGACACTCGCAAGATGGGTTTCGACAAGTTGATCGCCGGTCTCGAAGCCGTTGTGAACGAGGACGTCATCGTGCCGGCGCCACAGGACATTGACAGGTCGAATGGCCAACTGGCCGTCACGATCGCGCACCCAGATGCGATCATTCTCGCGAAGGGCTTTGCGCGGAATCCGGTAGACCTTTTTCAGAATTCCGGCGTCTATCTTGAGTCGGACGTAACTGCCGAGCAGGAGTCGGCGGGCGGCAGTCGATTCGCCGACGGCGAGGCCGAGGGGATCGTGAATTGAAACAAGCACGCGCGCCATGCGGCCCTGGGGATCGAGATTGCCGAGGGGGCGCAGCGCCGTGCCGTCGCGGACGATTGCTTCGCTGCCCGTCGCCATGCGGACTTCCACGCCACTGGGATCTGTTTCATCTTCAACGGCGAAGCGAATGTCGCGCAGGCGCGCCAGTGGAATGGACACTTCGGCCCAGAATTCATCGGTCGCAGCAAGCGTCGCGACGGACGTCTGCGATCCGACGAGTTGCCCGGTTTCGACCGACTCGGACACGACGATTGCGTCGAACGGTGCCTTGACGACAGTGCGTGAGAGGCGCAGTTCGGCGGATTCCAGGCGGCGTTCAGCCACGCGGGCCTGTGCCACGGCGGCCTCGACGGCCTTTTCGCGTTCCTGTATGTCCGCGTCCAGCGTTCTTCTGGCTGCGCGCTGACTTTCCAGTTTCGTCGTCGCATCGCGGGCCTCGGACTGGGCCGCCGTATTGCGCTCGGCCAGCTTGCCGAGGCGTTCGGCGTTCCACTGCAGGTTGGCGATCTCGACGTCGAGTTGTTTGCCGCGCCCCTGAAGCGCTTCGATGCTGGCGCGGATACGCGCGGGCTCGTGTCTCGCCACATCGAGATCGGCTTCGGCCTGTGCGACGGCGATTTCGTAGTCCGCCGGATCGATCTTGAAGAGTTGTTCGCCGGCGTTGATGAGACCGCCGGGGATGAGTCTGGGATTGAGCTCGACAATTCGTCCGGCCACTTCCGGCATGATTCGGATTTCACGCGACGGCACGACGGTACCGTAGGCATCGATGAAGATCCGAATGTCCTCGGCAACAAGATCCCGGACGCCGACGACGGCGGCCAGTTTCTCGGGGCGCGACTTGGCAACTTCCGGCGGTGTCTTCAACATCACGGCGCCGATGGCCACGGCTGCCAGAAGTATGAGCGCCGGCAGACCCAGATTGAAAGCGGCGCCCCTGGCTCGAGTTCGCATTGGGTTGGCGTTCGCGTTCGATTCGACTGTGGACGGAGAGTCTTGGTGCATCTTACGAGTCAGCTCGGCGGATCTTGGCGCTTGCGGCGCATTGAACTCCAACATGCAGAGCCCAACGCCCGGTGATCGCGTTCTATTGTAGCCAAATCTCAATCCGTCGATACGAGACGATCGTCGCGAGCGAACGTATCGGCGGCGTTGCGACATGCCGATGTCTGACTAAGTACCTAATGGAAGTCATTCAATGTGTGGAACCGGCTAATAGCCGGTTCGTTACGGGCGATAGGCCGGTGACGGATTCAGTGAATCATTCTTCAGTTCAACTTAGATACGAATTCGTGACAATCGCTGCCGTCGGATCGAATGACACATCGTGCCGTCGAAGGAAACCGACCATGTTCACGGGTGAATTGCGAGCAAACGCGTGGAATCGCGTGAAGAGGATATCCCCGTATTCTTACGCGCCCGATTCGTGACTCTGGGCCAGACGAATTTCGGCCTTCAATTGTGATCGTCGGCTTCCCCCGTCATCGGAACGAAACGCACGGACGTCTTGATCTCAGTCCGGATCGAGCCGTCCTGTCGTCGCGACATGACAATCAGTCGCTGGCCCCCCGGATCGGCGGGCCCCACGGGAATGCAGAGTCTGCCGTGCGGCGCAAGTTGGTCGATGAGTGGTTGCGGCACCGCCGCCGGAGCGCACGTAACGACTATGGCGTCAAACGGAGCAGCGTCGGACCAGCCGCGAAAGCCATCTGCAATTCGCGTGTGGATATTGGCATAGCCGCGCAACTGAAACAGATCCGACGCGCAGCGTCCCAGCGTCTCGATGATCTCAACAGAGTAGACTTCGTAAGCCAGCTCGGAAAGCACCGCGGTCTGATAGCCGGAGCCCGTGCCGATCTCAAGGACCTTTTCGATCGGCTGCAGCTCAATGAGCTCCGTCATCAGCGCGACGATGTAGGGCTGGGAGATCGTCTGTTCTTGCCCGATGGGTTGCGGCCGATCGAGATACGCCGCGGATTGTTCAGAATCGCGCACGAACCAATGTCGCGGAACATTTCGCATCGCGTCAAGAACGCGCGGATTGCGGATGCCGCGAAGCTGAATTTGCTTGCGAACCATGTCATTCCGCTCTTCAGCGCGCTCTGCAGTGCGGGGGCGTTTCATGCGTCGATCGGAATTGTCCTCGGACGTTGTCATTGACATCGAAGCGCGCGGCTACGTGACGATGAGTCGGCCGTGACTCAACGCCAACGCGCTTCACGCGACTATACAGAATGATTGACACTCATGCGACGTCGCGGCCGAATTCAGCGGGGCTTCGATGCCGTCAGGAGGTCGCTGCCGCGGGCTTGTCGGCATCGACGAGATGTCTTGCGGCAAGGTAATTGCTGTTGGGTTCATCGGACGCGATCAAGCCGTCTTTGACGGAAATCACGCGGCGGGCGAATTGAGAAATCTCGGGCTCGTGCGTGACAAGGAGAATCGTGAGGCCGTCATCCTCGTTCAATTGCTGCATCAACGCCATGATCTCGTTGCCCGTCCGGCTGTCGAGATTGCCCGTCGGCTCGTCGGCGAGCAGCAGCACGGGTTCAGTCACGAGGCTTCGGGCAATGGCGACGCGCTGTTGCTGGCCGCCGCTGAGCTGATTCGTGTGATGATGGGATCGATCGCCGAGGCCGACGCGTTCGAGCATCGCATTGGCCCGTCGGCGACGCTCCCGTCGACCGACGCCGGCATAGGTCAGCGGCAGGGCGACATTGTCGAGGACAGTCGTCCGCGCCAGCAGATTGAAGCTCTGAAACACA
>JAJDEC010000623.1 GCA_029259995.1 Phycisphaerae bacterium | reverse complement strand
GACGGAGACTGACCCCGCGCGCATGCTGCAGTTGAGGCCCCGGCTGCTCGCACGGTCGCAATCCGAGTCCGTCGGGACGTACGTCAGCGTCCATGTGCCGCTGACCACCTGATTCGACTTCGAACCCTGGAACCGAAGGACGTGCCCGCGTGTACTCACCTTATTCACGTCGAATTCTTCGCCTAAGTAGGGCATATCGGAAATCAGGATCGAGCTGCCGACGAAGTCATTCTCGAATCCGACTTCGTGGGTGCCCGTGTCCTGACCACCCCGGATAAGAACACCATCGATGCTGAGGCTGCTTCGCCCGAGATTGTTCAAGGTCACGATCAGATCGCCGCTGAGATCGCCGGTGTACGTGCCTTCGCCACGCTCGTGGACTGCCGTCTGCGCCGATGCGGTGCCTGTGAAGCAGGCGGACACGGCGATGGCACAGCAGACGATGCGAACGACGGAATGGGAGCAATGCATAATCGATGTCTCCTTTTTTGAGCGTAGGTTGAGTGTCCTGCGCGGCCCTCGGCTCGGCATGGGAGGGGCTGCGCCCGAGGACGCCAGAATCTCCCCTCTTAAGGAGAGGTACCCTCATGGGCCGATCATCTGCCACGTCGAATGGAATAAATTCCGGCGACCGACCGATGCCGGGTGCCATGCTTGCCCTTCCAGGCAAGCATGCCGGTCGCGCGGAACGATGAGGCTTGCCGGGCGATGTCGGGAAGCGGACCGCGCCTCGAACATGCTCCCCTTGAAGGGGGGAGCATGACACCCGCCGAGATCATGCCACACCGCGATCACGCCTTCGCCGCAAGGCTGCCCATCCTGCCGCCCCGGTAATCCTGAATCGCCTGGCGAATCTCATCCGCCGTGTTCATCACAAAAGGACCCTGCGCGACGACGGGCTCGTCGATGGGCTGGCCGCTCAGGAGCAGGATCGTCGCGTCCGCGTCGGTCGCGTTGATCTCCAGCGTTTCGCCGTCGCGGCCGAGCATCGCGCATTCGTGCTGGTTCACGTCCGACCCGTTGACGACGGCACGACCGACGAGCGGGAGCACGATCGCATTCGCGCCGTTCGGCAGTTGGAATGACGCGCTGCCGCCGCGACACATGCGAATGTCCCAGACGTCCATCGGCGTGACCGTCGTCGCGGGACCGCGATGGTTGTCGAATGCGCCGGCGATGACGCGCACGGATCCCGCGTCGCCGGCGAGCGGAACATTCGGAATCGCTGCGCTCAGGATCTCCTGGTAGCGCGGCTTCGACATCTTCTCGCGGGCGGGCAGGTTCACCCACAGTTGAATCATCTCCAGCGTGCCACCGCGCTGCGTGAAGGCCGTGCCGTGTTTCTCTTCGTGAACGACGCCGCTGGCGGCCGTCATCCACTGCACATCGCCGGGGCCGATCTTCCCGCTGTTACCGCTGGAGTCGCGATGTTCGATCTCGCCCTGGTAGACAATCGTGACCGTCTCGAAGCCGCGATGCGGATGTTCATCGACGCCGCGCGGCCGGCCGTCCTCCGACGGCGGGAAGTCGTGCGGTCCGGCGTAGTCGAGCATGAGAAACGGACTGATCGCCGCGGCCTCGCCGGAATGCGCCGCGAACACGGTGCGGACGGGGAAACCGTCGCCGACCCAGTGCGGGGCCGGCGCGCGACGGATTTCGTTGACGGTTTTCATCGATGACATGTCTTTTCCGATCGGAAGAAGATGGACCCAGTGACTGTGCAGAACAAATCGCTACGCAACACGCGATGCCGATCCGAGCCACGACCGTCAGGGAGTCGGTCGAGTGATGTTCGCATACCGCATCGCGCCAATAACGTGAGCCGCCACGCAGACGCGGCTCATAAACAGCCGCCCATGACATCGCACATTGACGAGGCAACGCAATGAACTCGGCCTTCTGAGCTTCGACGAATCGTTACTCATTCGCCCCTGGGTCCCGACGCATTGTACTTGGCACGCACGATCGCCTCGACGGGTCAACGCTTCGCGCTGTAGCTTGTAATCAGGTTGCGATAGGCCGGAAGATGGTTGGAGAAGAGCGCACCGAGGCCCTCGATATCATCCTTGTTCAGGCGGCGATACTTGAATGAACTGCTCATGGTTCTCTCCTTCTGGAATCCCCGTCCAGAAACATGACAACGCCGTGCGATCCGCAAATAGTGCGGTCTCGCAATGTAGCGTGATTATATGTAAGCCAAGTCGCACCCGCAGAAATGGGCGTCCACGCATACGCCCCCGCAGACCTTCACAATCCGTCCGTTTGTCGCCGGAGAGCGCTCGACTGACGAAACACTGGCGGCGACTCAACAATGATGCCTTGTCTCGGATCGCTCGTGTTACAATTCCCCCCATGTCCGACGTCACGCGCATCCTCTACGCCATCGAAGACGGCGACGCGAAGGCGGCGGCAGAACTGCTGCCGCTTGTTTATGACCAGCTTCGGAAGATCGCCCAGCAGCGCATGGGCGGCGAGCGCATCGATCACAGCCTTGAAGCCACCGCCCTCGTGCACGAAGCTTACCTGAAGCTCGTCGGCGCTGACGGGGCGAATCTGCAATGGGCGAACCGGGCCCATTTCTTCGCGGCTGCCGCCGAGGCGATGCGGCGGATTCTCGTCGATCACGCCCGCTCCAAGGGCCGCCTGAAGCGCGGCGGCGAGCGCGTGAGGCTCTCGCTCAGCGTGGCCACGTTCGGCAACGACGAAGAATCCTCAGAAATTGTGGCCCTCGACGACGCCCTTCGACGCCTTGAGGCGCAGGACGAGCGGATGGCCCGCATCGTCTCGCTCCGGTTCTTTGCCGGTCTCAGCGTGGAGGAAACGGCGCAGGCCCTCGACATCTCGCCGCGA
>JAJDEC010000622.1 GCA_029259995.1 Phycisphaerae bacterium | reverse complement strand
CGCTTCGCTGCCGAGGCCTGCGTAGACCTGCCCCAATTCAAGACCGATGTAGCCGCCGCCGATGACAAGCAGCTTCTTCGGTACCTCATCCATCTCGAGTGCGTCGGCCGCGTTCCAGCAGAGTTCACGCGGCAGCAGCTTTTCGGGAAGCAGCTTGGCTCTGGAGCCGGTCGCCAGAATGCAATTCTTGAATTTGATACGGCCGACGTCTTCCCCTTCGATGTGAACAAGTTTCGAGGACTCGAAGATCGCCTGCCCGTGAAAATACTCGACCTTGCGACCCTTGAGCAGGCCGCGAACGCCCGTTGAGAGCTTCTTGATGACACTATTCTTGAATTCGCGAAGCTTGTCCACGTCCGTCTTCGGCTTGCCGAATGTGACGCCGAACGCTTTCGCGTGATCGGCCTCGTCCATGATGCGGACGACATTGAGCAGCGTCTTGCTGGGGATGCATCCCTCCCGCAGGCACACGCCGCCGGGGACTTCCGCCATTTCGACCAATGCCGTGGCGAAGCCGGCGTCGGCGGCGGCAATCGCCGCGACGTATCCGCCGGGACCGCCACCGATGACAAGTACGTCGAATTCCTGGGTTAATTCACCGACTACCATTGACCACTCCTCGGTGCTGAATCACTGGATTGCAAATCACTCATTCACGCCGCTTCTGGCCGAACCGCGCCGTTCGGGGCACAAGCGGCTGCCATGGCGAGCATCGTACTCGCAGAAGACGCTTCTTCGAGCGTACGCCGTCTGAGCGTCCCATGGGCGCGGATTGTAGGGATGCTGTGGAAGTGTGGCCAGTCACGATGGGCAGCAATCGCCGGCGGGCTTGCCGCCATCATTGACGCGATTCGGGTTGGGAAGTCGTCATATTTCCAGGCGCTTGGGTTCGCCGGTGCTCCCGGCTCCGACGTGTGCACGCATCCTGGCTGTCTTGCGTGTCGGATTCGGGATGAGGTGATTCGGCACGACGTGTATTGTGAATCCACTTGGGTCGTCGCGAAGTGATGTATCGCCCGGACAACGGACGAGAGTGTTCGCCGCGTGCTGATGATTGACGCCCTAACAATTACCGAATATAGTTCAATCATGTCGATCCATCGGGTTTCCAATCCGCCGAATCCGTTCATATCCGAATCCCGGGAGTGGCTTGAAGCAATTCCCGAAACCCGCGTGGAAATCTATGAAGAGCACGCCAGGTCGATCCTGTCGGAGAATGACAGTCCGGACATTCCATTTCGCTGGTCAGTCAATCCCTATCGCGGTTGTCAGCACGGTTGCGCCTATTGTTACGCGCGGCCGACGCATGAATATCTCGGATTCGGCGCCGGCACGGATTTCGAAACGCGGATCATTGCGAAAGTCAACGCCGCAGAGCTTCTGGAGCGGGCGTTGAGCAAGCGCGGATGGCTTGGGGATTCCGTGACGTTTTCCGGTGTGACGGATTGTTACCAGCCGGCGGAAGCGACTTACGGATTGACGCGCGGCTGCCTGGAAGTGTGTCTGAGGCACAAGAATCCAGTCGGCATCGTCACGCGCGGCCGCCTGGTTCAGCGGGACGCCGAAATGCTGGGCGAACTGAACCGCGTCGCCAGTGCGAAAGTCTTCATGTCGATTCCGTTCGCTCGCGACGAGGATGCGCGAGCCATCGAGCCTTTTGCGCCGCCGCCGTCCAGGCGGTTTGAGACGATGCGCGCATTGCGCGATGCGGGCGTCGAAGTTGGTGTCATGGTTGCGCCGATCATTCCAGGACTAAATGACATGCAGATCGCAGACGTCGTCCGGATGGCGGCAGAGTCTGGCGCGGAATCCGCCGCCTGCATTCCGTTGCGATTGCCGAAGAGCGTCGCGCCCGTATTCTTCGAACGGCTCGCCGCTGCGATGCCGAACAGGACGCAACGCGTCGCCTCGCTTGTGAGCGCGATGCGCGGCGGTCGAATGGCCGAGTCTCGATTCGGGCATCGGATGCGCGGCGAGGGGCCGCATTGGGCAAGCGCGATGTCACTGTTCGAAATGGCGTGCAGCCGGCACGGGCTGAGGACGCATTCGGATCGGGGCAAGGACACATCGGGACGAAAATCTGTTCGGGAGACGGCGGCGCAGCTGACGCCGTTGCGCGTACCATCCAAAAAGCCGGCAGATTCGTCGCAGATGTTGTTCGACTTCGGAAAGGACTAACGCATCCGGGCGGAAACCGGGCGTCTGGAGCCATTGCCGATTGGTCGCTACACTGCGGTCCCGCAACAGGATGATGACAAACCGCAGGTGGATTGGTGCCAGATGGACAACGACGCATACAGTAACTTGATTTCGCGGCTGCGAGAGATCGGTCAGATCGACTCGGCGTCCGCGCTGCTCGATTGGGACGCCGAAACGTACATGCCCAAGAACGGCCTCGCCGTTCGAGCCGAGCAATTGGCGTTGCTGGCACGCCTGTCGCACGAGCGAATGACGGATTCGGCCGTCGGCGATTTGATCGCAAGGCTTGACGAGCCGTGTGACGACGAAGTCGTGGAAACGAATGTGCGTGAGATCAAGCGGCACTATACGCGTGCCACAAAGATCCCCACGAGTCTGGTCGAACGGATCGCGCGCGTCTCGACAGTTGCAAAGGAGTCGTGGCAGAAAGCGCGGGAGAACTCGCACTTCGAAACGTTTAAGCCGCACCTCGCCGAGTTGGTCGATTTGCGATGCCAGGTGGCGGATGCGATCGGCTATGCGACGGAGCGCTACGATGCGCTGGTCGACGAGTTTGAGCCGGGGATAACGACGGCGGAAATCACGCGATTGTTCAGTTCGTTGCAAGCGCCGCTGAGCGAATTTGTTCACGCCGTGTCGGAGGCGCCGTCGAAGCCGGATCCGTCGATTCTGCAGCGCAAGTTTCCGATCGAAACCCAAAAGCTATGGTGCCGTCAGATGGCGGCAGAAATCGGATTCAATTTTGACAGCGGCCGCATCGATGTGTCGACGCATCCTTTCTGCTCCGGATCGGCGCCGAGCGATGTGCGTTTGACAACGCGTTACCTGGAGAAGTTCTTCAACAGCGCGACGTTCGGCACTTTGCACGAAGCAGGGCACGGTCTCTACGAGCAGGGGCTTCCGGAAGCGCACGTCTTCACGCCGCGCGGCCAGGCCGTCAGTCTCGGCATCCACGAATCGCAGTCGCGTTTGTGGGAGAACTTCGTGGGGCGAAGTCGACCGTTCTGGGAACGCTATTATCCGCAATGTCAGTTGGCGTTTTCCGATGCGCTGACCGACGTGTCGCTGGATGACTTCTACTTCGCGATCAACGCGATCAGCCCGTCCTTGATTCGCGTCGAGGCGGACGAAGTAACATACAACCTGCACATTATCGTTCGATTCGAAATCGAGCGCGACTTGATCGGCGGCAAGCTTGCCGTCGGCGAAATTCCGGAAGCGTGGAATGAGAAGATGGCGACGCTCGTCGGGATACGACCCGAGAATGATGCGGACGGTTGTTTGCAGGACATTCACTGGTCGATGGGCGGGTTTGGCTATTTCCCGACCTATGCGTTGGGCAATCTCTATGCGGCGCAGTTCTTCGCTCGCGCCCGCAAGGACATTCCGAATCTGATGGATTTCATCGGCCGGGGCGAGTTTGCGCCGCTGCTGGAGTGGCTTCGCGTCAAGATTCATCAGCATGGTCAGCATTATCGAGCCTCGGAACTCGTTCAACGCGTCAGTGGTCGGGCATTGTCCATCGAGCCGTTCCTCGACTATGTCAGCGACAAGTTCGCGCCGCTCTATGGAATCGACGACTGATGGCGAAAGCGAAAGCAAGCAGGCACAAGTTCGGTTCGCATCTCTCCGTCGCCGGCGGTTTTCAGAACGCATTCCACGAAGGCGTTGAAATCGGTTGCGACTGTCTTCAGATCTTCGTGAAGAATCAGCGTCAGTGGAAGGCGAAGCCGATTACTGTTGAACAAATCGCGGCCTACAAGCAGGCGGCGACGGAAACGGGCATTGGTCCTGTCGTCGCGCATGCGTCGTATTTGCTCAATCTCGCTTCGCCCGAAGCGGAGAACCGTGACAAGAGCATCAAGGCGCTCGTCGATGAACTCGAACGCTGCGAAGCGCTTGGCGTCGTCGGGCTCGTGCTTCATCCCGGCGCGCACATGAAGGATGGCGACGACAAGGGAATCCAGCGCATTTCGGCGTCGCTCGACAAGGCGCACACGGCGACGAAGGGCATTGCCTGTCGTGTGTTGCTCGAGAGCACGGCCGGGCAGGGCACGACGATCGGTCACGAAGTCGAGCATCTCGGTCGGATCATTGACGGCGTCAAGGCGGGCGAGCGGCTCGGCGTTTGTCTTGATACGTGTCACTTGTTCGCGGCGGGCTACGACATTCGCAATACGGACGCCTATGAAGCCATGATTCAGGCGATGGACAAATCGTTCGGTCTTGATCGCATCGCATGCATTCATATGAACGACTCCAAGCACGAACTCGGCAGCCGACGCGATCGGCATGAACACATCGGCGAAGGCTGCATCGGTCGAAAAGGATTTGTGAACGTCGTGAACGATTCGCGTCTTGTCGGCGTTCCCATGATTCTTGAGACGGAGAAGGGCGACGACGACAAGGGCCGACCATACGACAAAGTGAATCTGGACAAGCTGCGCCGCATGGTTCGTGCTTGACGCCCGACGCGCCTGTTGGCCTGCGATTTCGCCGCCTCGGATCGACGCTTCGCCATGCTGGAAAT
>JAJDEC010000621.1 GCA_029259995.1 Phycisphaerae bacterium | reverse complement strand
CTACCTTTCTGGCGACTTCGTCAGCCAGGTCTGTGGCAGTGGCGGAACCGGTCCCATCACCGTGTCCGGCAAGAACCCGGTACCGGCGCTGACCGCCTTTAACACAGCGATCATCTTTGACTCCGCCAATCCAACAGGCGGCGACATTGACCTTGGTACGCCGAACCAGGCATTCGGCGGTCCAGGTGTCGGCAACGCCGGCCCTTCGGGAATGTTCATCAACAACGTCGCGCGCGGCAATATTCTCATCATCGCGAACGACCTCGTCGACACGTCTCCCGCCGACGGTCGTGTCGACAACCCGAATGACTCGAACAACGCAGGGACCTTCTTCACCTTCGACTTCTCGACAGTAGGCCCCGTCACGATCAATTCGCTCGTGGCCATCGATTTCGACGCGATGCCGATCAGTCAGATGGAAAAATCCAAAGTCGAGCTGTTCGACAGCGTCGCATCAAACACACCCATCGCGACATTCATCATTCCGCGCACCGGCGACAACGGCGTCGCGACGATCGCACTGGGACCGACAGCAGGCGTCATGAAAATGATCGTCATGATGGACGGCTCCGGCGCTATTGACGACATTAACTTCTCGGTCGGCAACGGAAATGGCGCCTGTTGCTTCGGTGACGGCGTTTGCCAGGTACTCTCCGAGGCCGCCTGTGAGGCCGAGCAAGGTCGCTTTGCAGGCGCCGGCACGAACTGCGACGGAGATGCCGATGGCGACGGCGTCGCCGATGCCTGCGATCTGTGTCCGCGGACTCCGGATGGAGCCACAGTTAATGATGAAGGCTGCGCCTTCGTCAACGTCGACGCTGGCGGCCCCTATATGGAAAACTGCGACCCGAATAATCCGGGCATCATCATGATTCCGCTGTTGGGCACAGCGACTGGCGGCCAGGTGCCTGCGGCCGCAATGCCTGCGACGCTTACGACCTTGTGGACAACGGATTGTCTCGGCGCGAGCATTACGAACGCAACGTCATTGAGTGCAACGCTTAACATCGATACGGCCATCGCCGGATGTCCTGCGAACTGCAACGTCACGCTGACAGCCCAACTGGTCCCGGACGGCGGGGGCAACCCGATCGGATTGCCCGGACCGGTTTCGGACGACGCGACAGTAACACTGGCAACCGAAGGAATGGGTGCCTGCTGCGATCGGCAGACGGGAGCCTGCACCGTGACATCGGCATCATCATGTGATGGCGCCGGCGGCGATTTCCAGGGTGCGGGAACGGACTGCACCACCGACAGCGATGGCGACGGCGTTGCCGACGCATGCGACCTTTGTCCGGATACGCCGACGGGTTCAGTCGTCAACGCTTACGGTTGCGCCGAAGTCACTGTCGACGCGGGCGGACCCTACATGGAGCCGTGCGACGATCTCGCTCCGGGACTGGTCGTTATCCAGCTGTCGGGTTCCGCAACTGGCGGTCAGGTGCCGGCAGCCGCCGCTCCTGCGACACTGTCGACCCTTTGGTCAACCGATTGCGCGGGCGCCACGATCGATGATCCCACCGCGCTAATGACGACGCTCACGATTGACACGGCAGTCTCGGGTTGCCCTGCGAATTGCAGTGTCACGCTAACGGCAGAGCTCATTCCAGGGGGCGGCGATCCGACGGGAACGCCTCCGCCTGCAGATGACGACGCAACGGTAACGCTGGTCCCCGAAGACCAGATGGGCGCATGCTGCGATCGAGTCAACGGCGGATGCACGCTGCTCACGTCGGACGCCTGTGATGAAGCCGGCGGTGACTTTGCCGGCGAGGGAACCAATTGCGACGGCGACGCGGACGGAGATGGCGTGTCTGATGCCTGCGACCTGTGTCCCGAAACCGCGCCCGGCGTCGATGTAACGGCCTACGGGTGCGAGCCGATCACGGTCGATCCGGGCGGACCCTACGAGGAGCCCTGTGATGCGGGCGAACTCGGCCTCGTCACGATCGAACTCATGGGTTCGATCAGCGGCGGACAGGCTCCCTCTGCTTCGGGGGCGACTGTCTCAACGTTGTGGACGACCGATTGTGCGGGCGCGACGATTGACGATCCGACATCGCTGATCACGACGATGACGATTGACACGAGCGTTTCCGGTTGCCCTGCCGACTGCAATGTCACGTTAACGGCGCGTTTCGTCCCGTGCGATGAATGCCCCGATGACGGTGTGCCGCCGCCAACTGACGGTGACACGCCAGTCCGCCTCTTCCCGGATTGCAACGACAACGGAACGGACGATTCCGACGACATCGCGAACGGCACCAGCCAGGACTGCAACGAGAACAAGATCCCGGATGAGTGCGACATCGATCCTTCGGACCCGGACGGTGACGGCAAAGTCAGCAGCGACTGCGACACCAACGGCATCCCCGATGAGTGCCAGATTGATGAGACAAGCGAAGCGCCCGGAGGTCCGTTCTTCTGTGGTGCAATGTGCAGCACGGATTGCAACAACAACGGCATTCCCGACGAATGCGAAAGCGATCGAGACAGTGACGGCGTCATCGACGACTGCGACAACTGCCCGGACAATCCGAATCCGGACCAGGCAGACGCTGACGGCGACGGCATCGGCGACGTTTGCGATCAGCCGGGACCGCAACCGGGCCTTGGCGCATGCTGCATGATGAACGCGAATTGCGATCAGTTGTCAGAGGACGCATGCAACGCGACCGGCGGACGCTTTCAGGGCGTCGGCACGGATTGTGCGACCACGAACTGTTGTGATCCGGATTCGCAAGGTTTCAACATCCTGTTCAGCCTGCTGTTCCACGCCCCGGTTTGCGGCGGTGTCTGCGGGATTTCGGCCCTGGCCACGCTGAGCGGCATGCTCATGCTTCGACGCCAGCGGCGACGACGCAGAAACGTCCGCTGACACGCTGAAGGCAGGTTTTCAACGCAATACCCGCCCGCATCGTTCGACAGAACGATGCGGGCTTTTTTATTGCTTTTTTCGACGTCGGAATCGACATATACTGAATGCCTCGCCGGAACCGAAACCATGAACGAAAACGCCCCAACCACGGAAACACGGGTTCGCAAGGCCATTACAGGCGACGCAGATGCCCTGACGTCATTGCTGCAACAGTTCGGCCCCGAAGTCGAACGATCGCTGCAGATCAATCCCGTCTGGCAGACGATGCTGGAACCGGCCGACATCATGCAGGTCACGTATCTCGAAGCGTTCCTGCGCATCGGTTCATTCGATCCGGAGCGATCCGATTCATTCGTCGCCTGGCTGAGACGCGTGGCCCAGAACAACCTGAAAGATGCCATTCGCGGGCTCGAACGCCAAAAGCAGCCACAGCCCCGTGATCGCATCAAGCCGCCGAAATTCGAGGATTCCCTCGTCGGTCTTTACGAAATGCTGGAGGCCGGTACCAGTTCGCCGAGCCGACAAGTCCGTCGTCAGGAAGCGTGCAGCCTTCTCGAGTCTTCAATCCGACTGTTGCCGGATCGATATGCGGAAGTCGTTCGCCGCTACGATCTCGAGTGCCAACCGATCGGAGACGTCGCCGATGCGCTCGGCAAGTCTCCCGGTGCCGTCCACATGTTGCGGGCCCGCGCCCACGATCGGCTGCGCGAACAACTGGGATCCGCGTCGGGCATCCTCGACACAAAGTCGTAACCCGACGCCGGAATTCCTGGTTCATCACGGATTTCCGGGGAACGCGACGTGAACGCAGGGGGATGCGACTTTAAGATAGGGGAAAGCGACTTGAGCGTAGAGGAATGCAACTTGAGCCTTGGGGAACACGACTTGAGCGTAGGCGAATGCGGCTTGTTCGGACTCACGGCCGCACGCTGAAAGCGTGCCATAAGGAAGCCCAGGGCAAGTGCAGCCCGCGAAGCGGGCAATCGCAGCCCTGGGTTGCGGATTAAACCAT
>JAJDEC010000063.1 GCA_029259995.1 Phycisphaerae bacterium | reverse complement strand
ATCGAATTCCGGAGTAGCCCAAACGACCAAGGCATCAGAACTGACTCTCTCATGCGTGAAATTGCCATGCCGCTCTGGTCGCTGTTCCTCCTCTTCGCGATCCACCCCGTGTGCCACATCGTTCGCGGCCCGCTCCGCCGACGCCGCCGACGAAAACGCGGTCAGTGCATCGCCTGCGGCTACGATGTTTCACAATCCCCGGACCGCTGCCCCGAGTGTGGCACTCCGAGCAAGCCATCGCTCTCGCTATCAGCCGGGGATCGTTTAGGGAACGGCGAGCCCCCTTGACAATCGCGCATGAAATCCGGATTCAGGAAAAAAGCCCGCGGTAGAAATCGTCGGCAGTGAAGCGACGCGCCGTCGAATCACGCGACTTCGAATCGTCCTTCGCGCGCCGGGCGCGTCGGGTCTTGCATGCGTTCATCCCGCGGCCCCGGATACGCGGGTACCCCTCCCTGACGGTCGCGGCTCTGTGCGCTGCCGCACCTGCTTGCATTGGGTCCGACGTCGAACACAAATAAGCCGCCCGCTCTCGCCAACAGCCGGGGATCGTTAAGGGGGCGGCGAGCCCCCTTGACATTCGCGCATGCAGACCGGGCGCAGGAAACGGCCATCATTTGCGTCAGTCCACCGCCGCTGAGAGACACCGTCGCATCGCAACGCGCGCCGAGCCCGATCGAATCGCCCGCACCATCAGCCAAGCCCCAACTGCCCAAGACAGCCCCCAACCCTCCGCATCGCCCGATATCCCCGTTTCTACCGCACCCCATCCCCGCAATTCCTCCACTTTTCTTGTCCCTTCCCCGCATCCCCTTCGCGTCTTTTCCCGGTGGATGCGTCCGCCCCCTTCGCCGTCGTGTGCCGGCGAGGGACAGGCCCCGATGGTGAAAAGCCCGCTCTGGCGGCGCCACCCGGGTTGCGATATGGCGATTGAGAGGAGATAGCGATGAAATCCAGACTGACGATCCCGATGATGCTCATGGCCCTGGCGGTCATTCCCTTCGCGACTGGAACCGAGTGCCAGCAAACCACCGATCCCGTCGGCGACATGATCCCCATGGGCAACGACAACGCCAATGACAACGACAACCAGGACGACAACAACGACGACAATCAGAACGACAACCAGAACGAAGTCGCCGATCCCAACGACGACATGCCCGCCAGCAACACCTGGTCGAAGCTGACCCAGCCCTGCGGCGGCACCAAGACCAACGCCATGTGGTTCGACGATCGCGACAACGGCTTCATCGGCTGCGGCGAAAATGCCAGCGGTACGGGCCTCTTCGTCACGACCGACGGCGGCGTCACCTGGACCGAAGAACTGCTCTTCCAGAACATCCGCATCAACGACATCACCCGCGACTCGGGCGGCAATCTCTACGCCACGGGCACCGACACATCGGGCGGCCCCGAGGCATTCATGGTCGACGAGTCCGGCGCCAATCGCATGCCCATCGGAATCTACTCGGCGAGCAACAGCGCCTTCACGGCCGTCGGTCAGGGCGAAAACATCGCCGTCACGGATGACGGCCAGCTGTTCATCGACAGCCTCACGGGCACGCAGAGCGCTTATCGCGATGTCGGCGAAGCGAACTTCACGGAACTGAGCACGTTTCTCAGCGGCGGCCTGCCTTCGGAACAGGTCTCCCGCGTCATCGCCTTCAACAATCGCTTCTGGGCCGTCGGCAGCCTGATCAACAAGCCGGGCACCGTCTATTACCCGTCGCCCACGCCGACAGGCAACTACGAGATGAACAAGATCGAAGTTCAGCCCTCCAACCAGGACGGCGAACTGCACGACATCTACCTGTGGAGCGAAACCAGCGGTCTCGTCTGCGGATTCGATCAGTCGCAGCGCTTCCCGCTGATCTACAGCCTCGACGGCGATCCGAGCGACATCAATAACTGGACGAAGATCAACCTGATTGACTCCGGCATTAACTATCAGGGCGGCGCCTGGAAGATGTCCGTCGTCGGCGACGTCGTCGTGATGGTCGGCCAGACGTTCCCCAACAACCACGGCTTCGTCGTCTTCAGCGCCGATCGCGGCCTGACATGGACCGACATCTCCCCGATTCAGGACGGCGACTTCGCCGCCAACCTGATGACGAACGTCCGCCTCTTTGACGACAGCACAGTCCTCGCGGCGGCCGAGAGCGGCGAAATGTGGCGACTGAATCCGTAAGCGTCGGGCGCGATCCTGACGAACATTGGCGCGATTGAATGACGGGCGCGGTGAGCAAGGGCTTGCCGCGCCCGTTTTCACATTCATAGGGATCCAGGATTCAAGGGATCCAGGGCTCGAGGGCATCCGCGCCGGCCTTCGGCCTCACACAAGCCTCCCTGGCATCTCGCGCTACGCGATCATTCGCATCACACGGCTCACTAACAGCACTCACGTCTTACTTCGAACGATTGGCACTCATTTCTCATCACACGCAAATGGCAATTGCGTCTATTCCCGCACGCTGAAAGCGTGCCACAGGACAGCCCAGGGCAAGTGCAGCCCGCGAAGCGGGCAATCGCAGCCCTGGGAACTGCCCCAATCAACGAACCAAGCCCTGAAAGGGCGTCACAAACGCCCGGGCGCCGGTGCATTCGTGACCCGCCACAACATTTCGAACGATTGACAATCGCCCGAACTTCCACGATGGGCCCTTTGGGTTCACCGAAGGCGATTCGCATGCGCTGCCTTGCAGGAATCCAGATGCATGTCGCTGCCCTGAGTGCGGCACTTCGAGATAGTGATTGCCCTCGCCATCCGCAGGGCGCGGAGGGAACGACAAACCCAATTGGTCGTGCCCGTTTTGACTTTTTTCAATTTTGACTTTTTGACTTTTCAGAAGCCCGTCGCGCTGTTGGCACCCCTTTCAGCATACGCCGTTTTGGCGCTTGCCTTTTGATTACCCCTCTCCCGGTTCGCATGGTATGATCACAAAACGGCTTATGACGCTTTCGTGACGCGAACACCGCCGAGATCAGCCGCCCGTTAGCCGGGGCGGCGAGGCGCCTGCGCCGAAACGTCTTCACATTTGGATAGAGGTGTTCACGATGGTCATGGGACTTACTGTGCTGGGGAACGCCGAAGGCGAACACTCCGGCGGACGGTTCAGCGTACAAAGGACGGGCTGCAGCCCCGAAAAGAAGTGCGGCAACGGGATGGAGAAGATCTATCCCACCTGCGCCGTACGCTACGGCTACATGGGCTACATCGGGGAATTCCGATACAGCCCCAAGACGATCTTCAACTGCGGCGGCAAAGTCGTCGTCCAGACCAATCGCGGCATCGAGCTCGGCGAGCAGGTCAGCCTGACCTGTACCGGCTGCGACAAGTCGATCAGCCGAGAAGATGTCGTCGGCTACGCCAAGCGCAGCGGCCCCGAATTCTACCAGTTCAAGGCCGGCAAGATCATCCGCGCCGCAACGGAACAGGACATCGCCGAGGCCGAGCATCTCACGCAGGATGCCGCCCGCAAGCTGCTCCAGGCCCGCGAAGTCGCCCGCGATCTCAATCTCAACATGAAATTCGTCACCTGCGAGCACCTGCTCGGCGGCGAACGCGTCATATTCCACTTCATGTCCGACGATCGCATCGACTTCCGCGAACTCGTCCGCGTCCTCGCCAAGGAATACCACACGCGCATCGAGATGCACCAGGTCGGCGCCCGCGACGAGGCCCGCCTCGTCGCCGACTACGAGATCTGCGGCCGCGAATGCTGCTGCAAGAACTTCCTGAAGAAGCTCCGCCAGGTCAACATGAAGATGGCCAAGCTCCAGAAGGCCACACTCGATCCGAGCAAAGTCTCCGGTCGCTGCGGTCGCCTGCGCTGCTGCCTGCGCTACGAGCACGAAGGCTACGAGGAGATGAACAAGAAGCTCCCGCGAAATGGCGCCCGCGTCCGCACAGAGCGCGGTATCGGCACCGTCAAGGATCGGCAGATTCTGACGCAGTTGCTGATGGTCGTTTACGACGACAATAATGACATGGAAACCGTCGGCCTCGAGGAGATCCTCGAAAAAGGGCTGCCCAAGCGCCCGCCGCCCCCGGATCCGGCCGAGTCGCGCCGCGATGATCGAGGCGGCGGATCGGGTCAGTCCCGCGGCCGTGGACGCCGGGATGATCGCCCCGCACGGCCCGCCCGTCCCGCCCAGCGCCGGCCGGAAGATCGGGATCGACCGCGCGACGAAAAGCCCGGCACGCGACCGCCTCGAAGTCGAAAGCCGGCCGATCGATCAGACCAGCCCGATACTGCCGGCCCGGCAACCCCGAATGTCGACGACGCGCCGCCTCCGGCGCCGTCTGGCGGTACGGAATCGGCTGCGGGCCCTGAAGGCGGCAGCGACGCCAACCAGGACTCGTCGAAAGGGCGACGTCGTGGCCGACGGGGACGCGGGCGACGCGGACGCGGTAAACGCGGCGGCGAAGGCGGAGATTCCGGCGGAGACGGCGGAAACGGCGGGCCGACGGGCGGACAGGACGACACAGGTATCTAGAATAAGGACGATGCCAATTGGCGGCATCGATCGTTACAATGGCGACCATGCACGACGAGACGGCCAAGATGTCTGAAATCTGCCGGAAGCTCGAACGATACACGCCGACGGCGTTCGAGTTCCTCCGGCAAGGTCTGGACTACACAGTCCAGCGTATGCACGGACCGCTGAATCCGCCGCTCGCACGATTGCTGCAGTTCTTCCAGGAAAAGGGCATCGATCCCTTCGAATTGCCCGAGCTGCTGGAATCCGAAAGCCTGCCCGATCCCGTCGAGCAGATCGTCGAACAACTGGGCGGTGCCCTCGAAGTCATGGAACGCATGAATCGGCACGTCAGCGGCACGGATCTCTGCTTCGGCCTCCGCGATTATGCCCTGTCTCGTTGGGGCCTCCTGGCACCGGCCGTGTTGCACAGTTGGGGCATCCGCGAAACCAAGGACTTCGGTCGCATGGTCTTCGCACTCGTTGACAACGGCGTATTGCAGAAACAGCCCGACGATTGCGTCGAGGACTTCGAATCCGTCTTTCAGTTTGACACCGCATTCGACGAAGCCTACAAGATCCGGCTGTCCGACAAACGCGAACCGTTGGACGATCTGGCAGATGAAGATCTTGCGGAAGACTAGCCTGAACGCATTGCGCCACGAATGAACGGAATCGACATGACGAGTCAGACGGCCAAGAACGACGATCATGCCTGGGAGAAGGAACACGCGCCGAAGATCGGCCGCTCGAAAGTCATCCTGACAGCGGCAATCTGGCTGGCGTGGATCGGCTTCCTGTCATGGTTCGCCTTCACGCGCTGGTTCGGAATACTCCAATAGTCAGATCGGACTGCGAATGCGTACAGCAGGCACGGATGCCGGCCCCCCGATTCAGATTGACGAGACGCGCCGCGCCAATCTCGACGCGCTTCGCGCCCAACTGCCCAAGTCAGCCAAACTGATCGAAGCCGCATCCCCCCCCGATTCCATTGAGCCCACGTTTGGCCGCGACGGCACGCCCACTTTCGCATGGACCGATGCAAACGCACGCCGTCGCTGGCTCGGCGATTCCACGATGCCCGATGTCAGCGAGTCAACGCTCGTCGAGCAATTCGAACCAGGCGCCGGCAACGTCGTCATCCTCGGCATCGGTCACGGCACCGCAATTCGACAGATGGCTCGCACGCTGCAATCCCATCAGGCAATTTTCGTGATCGAACCGGACGCCTGGCGAGCGGCGTGCGCCCTGTCGCTGCACCCCTTCGCCGACATGCTGCGTCAAAGACGCCTTCTGCTGTTCGTCGGACCGGATGCCTGGGATCATCTCGTCGACTTCCTGATCGAGTCGCCCGGCTATCTCATTCCCGATCGAACGCTCGCCTGGCCGTGGTTCAACCGCGGCGATGTGCGCCTGTTGACGGAACGACTGACCGCGATCCCTCCGCGCGTGACCCAGGCACGAATCGAGAATGCAGCAAGGGATCCCGAAGCCCAAGGCGCCGGTAACGCCCTGCGCGTCTTCATCGGATCCAATGCGCCGGAGACGATGTCCCATCGCTGGGCGCGACAATGGGCCCGGGCCGCACGAGAACTCGGCGGCATCGCCCTCTGCTGCGTGCCCGATGACCCGTCGTTGATGCATCCGACGGCGATCGAACGCCGCATCGCAGGGCTTCGACCGACGCTCTCCATTCTCGTGGACAGCGCGCCGACACAGCTCGCTTTTAGAACACATGATTCCCCGACGTGTATCGTCGTCACACACACAAACGCCCTGTCGCCGGACCTGGTCCGACAGATCCCGGATTCCGCGTGGCTCTTCGTCCGTACACACGCACAGCGACATGCCGCCGCCGACGCCGGCGTCTCACCCCGGCGCATCACGCTGATGCAGCCCGGCGTCGCCAGTGCCGACTCGGAGCCGTCATCCCGACCGGGCCCCGCCGGCCGTGTCATCGCCATGGGCGACTGGAAGGGAACCGAACCGGTCGACGTCGGCATCCATCTCGGCTCGCATCAACGCCTGTGGAGATCCGCCCGGGACTGGATTGCAAAACACGTCGCGCGCTATGACGACGATTCGTCCGCCGATGCGATGGCACATGCGGAAGCCACGACGAATCTCCGGATTCAAAGCGACGAAGTAAGATCCGGACTGATAGATCGGATTCGATCGTCACTCGGTCCGCGAATTGTCGCCGAGACCTACCTGATGACGCTCGCGAAATCGAACGCGGCACTCACAATCGTTGGCCGCGGCTGGGACAGGCACGAAACGCTGGCTCAATTTGCCGTGGAATCCTCCCCGTCGTTGGACGATGGAGACGCCCCGGCATTGATCTGGATCGGCACATCGCACCATGTCGCCGATCGTGCCCTGGATTGGCTGGCCAACGGCCGCCCGGTGTTCCTTCGGCATGTCGATAAATGCCATACCGCTGACACAGTCGGCGAGGACTGGTCAAGCGTCATCGATTGCGAACATCACGTAACAAAGTTTTCGACCGTGAACGATCTCGCGAATGCCGTCTCCCGTTTCGTCGACGACCCGGAGCCGTTTCTGACGCAGGCGGCAGCCGCACGACTACACTTGACTGAAAATCACGCCTGGCAACGACGCCTCACGGACCTGCTGCGGCAGATCGGCATGTCCGTCAACATGACGGAGGACGAACGATGATCGACGCGCGAAAACGGGCAAACAGCTGGGCATGGATCGGCCTCCTCATGTCGGCCGTCGGAGGCATCAGCTATTACGCGCTGATCAGCGTTCCCTGGATACGCTCGACCGCACTGCCGAATACGATTCTCGCAGTCGCCGGCCTCCTTTTCAGTATCATCGCGTTCGCCCGAAAGCGCACGAAGACCACCATCCTCGCCGGCGCGCTCAGCGGCCTCCTGAGCATCGGGTTCCTGTTATCAGTGCACGTGTTGATGCGACTTCCCGCGCCCTACGGCATCGTCGCCGTCGGTCAGGACGCCAACGACTTCTCGATTCCCAACCAATACGGCCAGAGGATTCAATTGTCTTCCTATGAAGGCAAAGGGCCCGTGCTGCTCGTCTTCTATCGAGGGCATTGGTGACCGTTCTGTATCGTAGAGCTCCGAGGTCTCGGAGACGTACAGAAAGCCCTCGAATCCGCCGGCGGAACCATCATCGCCATCGCCTCAGATGATCTGAAACTCGCAAAGAAAGTCCACGACGAGAACGAATTGCCATTTGATGTGCTTTGCGACGTCCGATTGGAAGCCATCCGCGCCTACGGTCTATTCCATCACGAGCCATTCCACGATCTCGACGTGTCGCTGCCCGCGAACATTCTCATCGACCGTGATGGCCGTGTCGCCTGGATGCACATCGCAACAAGTATTCAGGATCGGATGGACCCGAACGAAGTGTTAAAGCAGGTTCAGCGCCTCTTGAGATAGAAAGAAGCGCGATAAGGCGACGCGGCCCGTGCCAGCGGGAGCCCGCGAAACTCGATGCGCTTCGCTGAAGCTCGACCGCGCGACGCGCTGCACCCCGGGCAAATCGCCGACCGCACCATCACGATTCGATTACCCCAAAGTGATGTCAACACGATCCGGCTCCGGCGTCGCGATCGCAATCGTCGCCTGCGTCAAATACCGCGACGCCGCGTCGCGCACGCTGTCGATCGACGCCGATTCAACTTCCGAAATGAATGACCGCCAGTCCTCGGCCCCGACCCCCAGAACTTCATCGACCGACATTCGAACCGCAATCTCCGCGGACGATTGGAGGCCGTCGAGTTCCCCCGTGCGAATCATCGACTTGGCACGACCCACTTCGTCGGCGTCAAATGTCCCCGATCGAATCACGTCAATCTGCGCCCGCATCGCATGATAGACGTCGCTGACGCGTGTCGGCTCGCAACCGGACGAATACGCGATGTAGCCCGGCAGCAGCCCCGCAAATCCGATGCCCGCCACTTCGTAAGCCAGATCGTTGTCGCCGCTGCGCAAGGCCTGGAACAGCCGACCGCTGGCGAGGGAATATCCTGCCAGCATCGTGTCGAAAATGGCGACGGCTGCCCGATCGGCCCGATTCGCGTACGACAATCCGGGAAATCCGATGAATACGCCCGCAACCTCGCGATCTTCGGACGACGCCTTGACGAACAGCCGATCGCCCGACGCCCCGAACGACGGCGCGTTCTCGCATCGCCATCGACCTCCCTCGGATTTCCACGACCCCAGGTCGCACCGCACGACGTCGAGCATCTTGTCAGTCTCAACCCCGCCAGCGATCGAAATCACGGCGTTCCGGGGACACACCAGCCTCTGATACAGGCCTCGAATCGCCTCCGAGTGAATCGCCGACACCGACGCTTCCGTTCCGATGCGGCTCATTCGATACGGATGCGCTTCAAAGAAATGCTCGCGCGCAAATCGGACAAGCTCGTTGTGCCAGCTCTCGTCACGCCGCGAAATGGCGTCGAGAATGGGAGGACGCGCCTTGTCCCACTCAGTTTCGCTCAGCGCCGGATTCAGAAGAACGTCGACAAGAATCGGCCACAGCCCGTCGAAGTCCTCCGCCAGTGAAACGAAGCTCAGGCCGAATTGGTTCAGCCCGCTCGACGCGCGAAGCGACGCACCACGCTCGGCGAAGGCCGCCGCGATCGCATCGGCCGAACGCGACGTTGTTCCACGCGCCCATACGCTGTTCAGTGCGTTGCACAGCCCACTCGTCCCATCCGTCTCAGCCACAACGCCGCCTACGAAACTCATGCTGACGGCAACGAACGCGCTGTCGGGCAGATGCTTGGCCAACACGCAGAGTCCGCCGTCCGTCGACGAGCGGCTCAACACGTTCGACGACGGCTTCGCCTCGAAACGCCCCGATACAGCCGCGTCCCTGTTCGGAACAATTCTCGCGCACACGTAAGGACGCCCGATCAGATGTCGCTCCGCGGCCGACATCACTTCATCGATCGTGACCGCCTTGATGCGCTTGATATAGGCTTCGCAATAGCTGACGTCCCCCGCCGCCAGATAATCGTCGCCCAACTGCGTCGCAAGCCCTTCGGCCGTCTCTCGATGAAACAGAATCGTCGTCAGGTTCTGCCGCTTCGCCCGCGCCAGTTGTGCGTCCGTGACACAGCGCGACGCCAGTTCCGCGATCGATTCCAGAATGGCCGCCTCGACACGATCGATATGTTCCGCTTCGCACTGGGCCGAAATCTGAAAACTGCCCGGCGCATACCAGGCACTGTCATGCGTTCCCCCGATGTCGAAGACCAGTTGCGCATCCCATCGAAGCCGCTTCACGAGGATCGCATCGTCGCCGTCCAACAGGATCGACGACAGCAGATCCAGCGGCACATCGTCCGGATGTCGCTCGCGAACCGTCGGAAAGGCCATCGTCAGCGACGCCGACTCGACATCCATCGACCTGCTCGCCCGTCGCGTCGATACCAGCGGCCGCGGATCTTCCAGGTGGCCGTCGATACGCCTTCCGCGAGCCAGCCCTTTGAAAATGTCGCAGACCAACGTCGATATGTCGTCGATGTCGATGTCTCCGGCAACCACGACGATCACGTTCTCGCCGGAATGGACGCGCTTGTCATGCGCGATCAGATCCTCATGCGTCAGCGTCACAAGACGATCCCGATACCCGATCACGGGCGCCGCGTGCGGATGCCCCTCATAGAGAAGTTCCTGCACCAACTCCTCAAGCTGCGTCTCGGGATCGTCGCGATCGCGTTCAAGCTCCCGTTGCACGACACCCAACTCGCGATGAAACACCTCGGCGCTCAGTCGCGGCGATACAACATACTGACCGAGCATGTCCAGGGCGGCAGGCGTCTGATCACCTTCCACGGTCGCGTGATAGCAGATGTGATCCGTCGTCGTGTACGCGTTGACCAGCCCGCCCAGTGCATCGGCAAGCTTGAGCAGATCCGCCTCGGAATGCGCACCTGCCCCGTCACATGTAATCAAGTGCTCGAATAAGTGACTGATGCCCGTCCCCGAGTAGTCCCCCTCAAGCACGCTCCCTCCGCGAACCATGATTCGAACCGCCGCCGTCGGCGTCGCGTCATGGCGCGCAAGAATCGCCGTCAGTCCGTTGGAATAACGAACAACACGTTGTTCCGGTCTGTCGACGATGCGATAGGATTCAGTCAGCATTCGGCCTCATGGCTCGACCGCGCCCGGCACGAGGACTCGTCGGTCGCGCGACGAAGCGTTGTTTTAGGAATTGGACGATTCGCCCGATTGATGCACGCGAAGCAGTGTGTTGATGCGACTCAGCAAGTCCACACGATTGACCGGCTTCGTCAGAAAATCATTCGCCCCCAGGTCCATACCGAGTTCGATGTCCGCCATTTCATGCAACGCCGTCACGAGAATGATCGGCAATTCTCTTGTGGCCTCATCCGCACGGATGGCCTTGCACACTTCGTAACCGCTCATGTTCGGCATCATGATGTCAAGAAGCACCAGGTCCGGCTTTTCTTCACGAACCAATTTCAGACATTCCTGGCCGTTCGTCGCGCGCAGCGTCGTGATGTTGGCCGCGTCCTCCAGATAGGCTTCGAGCAGTTCAAGGTTCTGATGATTGTCATCCACGATCAGCACCTTGCTCTGTGGAACCGC
>JAJDEC010000620.1 GCA_029259995.1 Phycisphaerae bacterium | reverse complement strand
AAACCAGACAGAACGCCCTGGAGATTATCTCAGAAAGCGGCGACGCGCGACTGGCCTATCTCGCCGCCCATGCGATCCACGACGGCTCGCCGCGCATCCGATCCCATGCCGCGACGACGCTGCTTCGCCTGTCGCGCAGGCAGATTGACGATACGCGACGCGTCATCGCATCGCTGGACACGACGGAACCGCGGCACGCCGGTTCATGTCGAGAACTGGCGGCGACACTGCACGGCGTCGCCGCACGACGAGAGTACATCGTCAACGCGCTGGGTGAAGCACTCGAACACTATGAAAGTCATCATCGGCCGGAAGTCGTCGAGGCGGCCATGCCGTTCGCGCTCGATCTCGAGCCGTCCTTGGTTCGACAGAGCACCGTCAAGCGCGGCAAGCTGTCTCACGCCATCGAAGAGATTCTTTCCGATCGCCTGCTTCCTGAGTATGCCCCGTTCGTATACGTGGCGATGGCGTTTCCCGAGCTGCGACGCAAAGTCGTTGCCATCCTCGGCCGCTGCCGCGACAACACGTTCTTCTGCGAGTTCATTCGATGGCATTGGGTCAGTCGTGATCCAATTATCCGAAAGCACCTGGCGGCGATTCGACAGCTGTCGTGGCTGAACGACGGATTTGACGTCACGTTCAATCTGCCAGCCGATGTCGCGGCCTCAGTGCCATCCTGGCTGTTGCCATTGGGGCTTCCCGTGGGCCAGAAGATCTCGCTCCTGCTGAACCTGCTGATTCTCGACAACGAGGAAGCGAGTCGGGCCGCGATATGGGCCTTGGCGCGGATTGACTCTCCGGATTGTACGACAGCGATGCAGGGGCTTCTCGATCACGGCAGTGAGGAAGTACGACGCATCGCCCGATTCGAGATCGAGCGTCGAACCCGCGGAAGAAATCGTGCGCCGATGTCCCGAACGCTGAAGACACGCCCTGACGATTGGGCGACGCTGATTCAGAGCGCCGGCATTTCGGAGGACTTCGAGAGCGTCTGGCAGAATTTCGAGCGGCTGGACGCAGGGCTGGCCCGTCGCGCCGGTCCGCACGCCGTCACGTTCATCTCGAACATCGTCATGCGATTGCAGACCAAGCTAATGGCGAAGTCGTCGGCCGATCGCCTCCGCGCCATGCGGATCATCTGCACGCTGTCCCTCGGTTCACGATTCGAGAAGGATGTTTATACCGCGACCAATGATGCCGATCCGGATATCCGCAGCACGGCAGTCGCAACGCTCGCACAAATCGAAGGCGAAACAACCCGGCGAATCCTCGAACGTTCCCTCACCGACGACGCGCCGCAGGTTCGAACCGCTGCGATCGAGTCCATTGAGGCGCTGGGTCTGACCAATGCGCGCGAGATGATCGAACCCTTGACGGACAGCGTGGACGCGGATGTTCGCGCGGCGGCCACGCGATGTCTGTTAAGGCAACGCGTCCCCGAGGCGGCGCGCTCGCTGATGAAAATGCTGCTCGATCCGCGCCCCGATCATCGATGCTCGGCGCTCTGGATCGTCGATCAGTTGAAGCTGCACACGCTGGAGCCGCGCATTCGTGCAATCGCCGACGCCGATCCCGATTCGCGAATCGCGAGGATCGCGGAACATGTCTGCAAGCGCCTCGCGGCCGCGAATCCGAAGCGTCGCGCCCAGCCCCAGTCAACGGAGGCGACATCATGATGCGTTTCGCGTTGTTGGCGCAGTCGCCTTATCAGAACCGCCTGCAGGGACTTCGTGGCGCATTCGACGATCGACAGTCGAATCCGACGGATGTGACAGGATTCATCGTGTTCTTCGGATGCGTGATCGCGGTCGCCGTGATCTGGATTTTCGTTCGCAAGATGGCGATTCGGCGCCGCCCCGAAAATGGCCACAGCAATCCGGTTCGACACTTTGACATGATCCTCAGAAAGATGGGCATCGGCCTTCGCGATCGGTTGATTCTCAAGCTGTTCGCACGCGGCGTGAGTCTGCCGAATCCGTCGCTTGTGTTTTTTGACGAAGAGGTGTTTGATCGTCACGCCGATCGATGGATCGACGAACTCGGGTTCGCTCCCATCAAGCGACGCGCCCGAGCGGGCGTCGACCTGCTTCGTTCTCGCGCATTTCCGGGCAGTCTCCCGTCCGCCGAAACATGAGCCCCATGCACGCCGCCCGTTGAATCATCCGCCACGGTATTCCGCGTAGGTCTTGGCCGTTTCCCAAACCCGAACGCGTGTTAATCGAGCGGGTTCGAGTTTTCCATCCAGATAAGACCAGATCGCGCGAGAAATGTTCTCGACGGATGGATTGACGTCTCGAAACTCCGGCACATCCGCATTCAGATGCTTGTGGTCGAGTCGCTCGATCACTTCGCGTTGCACGACCGATTCGAAATACGGTATCGCAGATACGCGCCCCGCGGAATCCAGCCCGTCGCGCCCGACCGTGATTTCAATGCGATAGTTGTGACCGTGGCCGTTCGGATTGTTGCACTTCCCGAAATACTCACGATTGTCTTCGTCGCTCATCGTTGGCACATGCAATCGATGCGAAGCGGAAAACTCGAAGCATTGCGTCAGTTCTGTCATGTTGGCGTTTCCCTCGCGTACGGCGTACGACAGATGCGGCGTGGTCCAGAGTTCGAGCGATCGGATGCCCCAACTCGCCGGCTCGTGCCCGGACAACTCGGTCCAGATGCCGCGAATCAGCAACTCGCCCGTCAGATGCACGCCGCGCTCGCGAAGCTCTCGCGCCGCCAATGGCAGTGCGTGATTCCGCAAGAGCCCGTCGAGCTCCATGATATTGACGAGATAGCCCGTGACCGGATCAGGGGCTCCGGCCACTTCAATGCGCAGAACCAGATACGGGGCAATCCCGACGGCCGACGGCCATCCCCCCCACGAATTCGTGATCGGATGTGCCTGTGCAAAACCGTCTTCACCATGCGCCGCCGCCGCCCAGTCGCGATCGATCGAGAATCGAATCTCCCGCGCCAGTTGAATCAGGCCGTTCTTGTGGTCCAGGTTCGTGTGCTTGGCGTCATCACGCATCATTTCCGAATTGTAGCGGTTTGCGGCAAATGCTGTATGCAGGTTGTCGTGGTGCGTAATCAGGATGCCGGCGTCAACTGCGAGAAGTGAATCAACGCCGGCTGGACCACGAGAGAGCCGACAATCCGCCGGGGCCCGTCCCGTTCGTACCGTTCAATTCGGCAACCATCGAGTGTCTGACCGTAGGCGTCGGAGATCTCGCCGACGGTCCGCGCTGCGATGAGGTCCTCGATGGCGTTTTCGATCGACCAGACCTGGGTATGCGATGTCCCGCGGACCTGACCTCGCCAGATGACGGGGCGCGGCGTGTTGATGTAAGTCTCTTCGCCCTCCTTGGCATCGGGATCTTCCAGTACGACGCGGAAGTCGCCGATCTCCAGTTGCATTTCGCTGAGCGGGCCGGCGATGGCGACGTCGTCAAACTCGAGCGACACGGGTGCGACTTCGTCGATCGGCCATACGCGATAGAGCAGTTCATAAATCGCGAAGCGATCGTCCGATTCGATGAATCTCTGGTGCACGACGATCAGCCTGAATCCGCCAGCCAGCGGGTAGTTGTCGAGAACGGACCGGGCGGCGTTAAGCAGGGCGAATGTACCGATCGAGTCGTCGTCGCCCTGTCGAGGATCGGACGTCACCCGAAGCGCTCGATCGGCAACGAAGATTGCGAACTTCGGCCCACGGACAGTCTCGCGAACTTCCGGTGCGAGCGGCTCTTCGATGAATGCGACATATGCGGCCGGCGTACGCTCGCGACGCATCGCCGTGCTGATCGCCGAACGCGATCCGCCGCTGACACCTTCGACTGTGACGAACGCCGGCTCGCCGAAGACGGTCGCTGCGGACAACCGCGTGATGATGCTGGATTCGAGAACGGAAAGTTGGGACATGAGCAATGGCTCCGCGGGTCGGTCGACTGTCGCGTAATCAAAAGAACCTAAGTACGTAATGGGAATCGTTCATCGTGTGGAACCGGCTAATAGCCGGTTCGTTAAAGGCAGTTGGCCTGTGGCGGATTCAATGAACCATTCTGCATTTCAACTTAGAGGTCGTTCAGGGAGTCGCGCGTCATCGCGCGCGTCGGCCCGTTCGCCTCGCCCAACGTTTCAACGTTTGTGTGCTCCGGAATCGGCGTCGTCGACGGAAGCCGGATCGTGCCGTCGGACACGCGTTCCAGCCATGCGATGGCTTCCGTCCGCCGCCGCACGATATCGTCGGGAATCGGTGGTCGGCGGCTGTGCAATCGATAGATCGCCAGGTCCAGCACGAACGACTTGATGGCGGCCGCTGTTTCCGGTTCGGACGATGTGTCGATCGGCACACGATATCGCCGTGCGAAATAGCTGTTCGCCTCGCCCTCGGCGCCAAGCCTTGCGGTCGTCACGATCCCCTCGTCTGCAGCGCCCGTGTCCTCGTCATCCGTCAGCTCGATGTACGCCGCATTCCCAAGGAGCGATTGAATGTCCGAATTCGAAAGATAGGCCATCAGGTTTACCTCGAAGCGTGTTCCGAACTCCTCACGCGGCGGCGCGTGCTGCCATTCGTACGGCACAAACGTCGCATGGGCGCTGCAGCCATCGCGCCGCCGCGTGAGGCAGGAGGACGGGAGATTGCATCAGAACCAACCGACTAAACGAAATCCGTGCGAACTGCGAACTGCCAGTATCCATACGCCATGCGATAGCGGGCGCGCACGCCGAAGAGGAACTTTTCCCTGCGGAAGCCCTCGTCCGAATCCTCCGTCAGCGCGTTGAACTCGATCGGCTCCCGATCCTGAAAGATGAACGGTCGCACAACGCCGTCCGTCTTCAGCAGGTACCACTTTGACAGATCCGTCAGCCAGGGCAGCGCAACGACGCGCGCGATGCCGTTGAGCACATTCGTCGAATTGTCAATGACCGTTGCGCTGATCGCTTCTGTTGCCGTGAATAACATCGTCGTCGGTACAACGCAGACGAGACCGCTCGCTGTCGTCATCATCGGCTCGCCCTGGTCGTCCTTGAATCCCAGCATGCGCGCGATGGACGCCTTGAGGGCATCCTTGAATTCGTCAACCGTCGGCTCGTCCGCGCTTGTGGCGTCAAACGTCATGAGATTGCTTTGCGTGCCCGAGCCGCCGGACAAGTGGTTGGCGTTGACGAAGCTCACGCCGTCGTAACTGTCGTTGCCCGCCGCCTCGCCGTTGGCCAGCAACTGTGCGATCAGGTAGTCCTTGTGTGTCGCCGCGCGTTCCGCGAGTTCCGCGACGCGCAAACGGATCTGTCCCGTCTGGTCGTCGCTGATCTCGTCCCGATCGACTTCGAGCGTGGATTCGTACTTGAGATTCTCGATGGAGTAGCTTTCGCTTCGCAGGCCTTTTGCGAGCCGTCCCGTTCCCCATTCTCGAACCTGCGGAACCGTGCCCAGCCAGCGATACGTTTCCCGGTCCGTTGTCGACGTGACGCGTGTCGAAAGATCCTGGTAGTGCGTCGTCGTCGACTCGAGCCGATTGAAGAATTCGCTCTTGAGCCCCTTCGTGAGGAGTCCGGTATTGATAATCGCCATGATTCAGCGCTCCTGTGTCTCTGTGTGTCAGGTAGGTCATACGTGCGTTGAAGTGAGATGCTGCGATCGACGAAGTCACTGGTTGTTCAGCGTGACTATGGGATCTCGACGAATCGAATCGTGAGAATCCCGCCGGCGCCAGCCGCGGCCGATGCCTGCCCCACGCGCGCCAGCAACGATGTCGCTGCAGGTACGCTCCGACCCGCCAGCGTCAGGACTTGCGCGGTATTCGCGGAAAGCGACGCAAGATTGAAGTTGTTCACGACATCGTCCGGCTCGACCAGCGTGAATCCGACATCGAGCGCGCCCTGATCCGGCGGCGTGAGATAGAGCACCTGCGCACTGACGACGCGAATCGCTCGGTTGGTCGACATGACCACGTGCGTCGTGTCTGCCGACGTCGAACCCGTCAGCCGGGTCTGCACATGCTGCTCGACGGCAAGCACGCTCAACGGTTGAATTCGAACGATGCCGAGGCTCGAACCGACGACGGCGACCAGCGTTCCCGCCATTGTCACACCGTTCGTCGGAATGGCCGTCATCGCGTCGTCGTTGACGGCATAGACGGGAATTCCTGCGTAACTCTGCAACGCGCCGTTGACCGTCACGATGAAATCGCCTTGCGTATAGAGCCGGACCGAGAGATCGCCGTCCTGGCCGTTGCTGTTGTCGATCTCTTCATAGGCGATGCCCGCAAATGCATCCCCGCCGACAAGCGCTCGAACGAAGCCCGACGTTCGTTCGATGCCGACGAGCGCGCCCTTGTAGATATGCTCGCTCGCCGCGACGCCGAAGGATCGCAGTTCCTGATCCACGTATCGATTCAGTTCCCGATTTGCTGTGAGTGCCACGTTGTTCTCCTTCTGGTATCTGGTGTTTCGTGCTGAATTGCGTTGAAGTGGTTCCAAGTCAGACGACTAGGAGACGGCTCGCGCCGCGGCCGCGACGTAGGCTGCTTCCGTGCATATCCGTTCGAGGAATGCCCGATTTGCCTGCCATTCGGTACGCGCGGCCGATTCGATCGATCGGCGCGATCCGCCATCGTTCGTCATCGCGCCCGCAGGCGGA
>JAJDEC010000619.1 GCA_029259995.1 Phycisphaerae bacterium | reverse complement strand
TCCATCACGAATCACTCGGCGCAACCGTGTCCTGCGATGCCTGACAATCCACATGCGCCGCGATGATTCGAAGTGTATCGTATGACACTTCCTCGCCACACGCCTCAAACGCCGGTCGCAACAACCGCGTCCCTTCGCGTTCGAAAACCGCTCGCGCCTTCTGATACGTCCCCGCATCCACCCAGCTCGAAATATCCTCCGGTCGCGTCGTCTCGATGAACTCCGCCAGGTATTGATGTATCGTCGATGCGGCCCGCCGAACTTCCTCGGCAACCTGCTCGACGCCTGCCCCCGTCGCAAACATTTCAAACGCCCGGCGCTTCTGCGCTGAGACGGAACTCGTCTTCCGGCGTCGCAACTTCTCGACCACTTCCGTCGTGCCGACATTCGTCGCCAGCGCCGCATTCTTGCAGTGTGTGCGAATGAACTTGACGATAAGTTCCCCGAATTCCTTCGCTTTGGCCGCGCCAATACCATGAACACTTTGCAGGTGCGATACTTGATCGGGCCGCTTTCGCGCCAGATCCCGCAGTGTCGCATCCCCGAAGACGACATACGCCGGAACATCCCGCTCCGACGCAATCGAATTCCGAAGCCCTCGTAAATGCTCGAACAATCCGCGATCGACGCCCTCCCATGAATCCGCCTCCGCCTTGGCCGTTGCCACACGCCGCTCGCTCAATTCCCGCAGCATCACGCGACGCTCGCCGCGCATCACCTGCCACGATTGCGAATTCAGGCCGATCACCTGAAATGACTTGGCGTTCGACTCGATCGTCTTGCGCTCCAGCAGCCCCTGATCCAGAACGTCGTAGATCCGCCGCTTGATCGAGTCCTTCTCCATCTCCGCCAGCAGGCCATACGTGCTCAATTCCTGATGACCGAACTGCCGCACGCGAACCGTATCCGCCCCCTTCAGCACATCGACCAGATGACCGACGCCGAAACGCTCCTCCGTCCGCGCAACGCAGGACAATATCTTCTGCGCCAGCACCGTCGCATCCTCAATCCCCTCGATCTCACCCAGGCAGACATCGCACGCCCCGCACGGCTCCGTCTTGAACGCCTGCCCGAAATAGTTCACCAGCGACCCATGCCGACACGACATCCCCGCCGCATACGCTCGCATGTGCCCCAGCAATTCCAGCATCGACTGCAGGATTCCGTCGCTCACATCCGCTTCCGCCGCGCTCTTGGAAATCAGATCTTCCCATTTCATCACGTCCGCTGTCGAATACAGCAGCACACATTCGGCCTCCAGCCCGTCACGCCCCGCGCGGCCCGCCTCCTGCTGATAATGCTCGACGGACTTCGGCATCCCCGCATGAATCACGCAGCGCACATCACTTCGATCGATCCCCATGCCGAAGGCGACCGTCGCGACGATGATGTCGATCTTCTCGCGCGCAAAGGCATCCTGCTTCTGCCGACGCACCTGCGCATTCAAACCCGCATGGTAATAATCCGCATTGAACCCGCGCCGCTTCAGATCATCGCAAACACTCTCCGTGTCCCTGCGCGAAATGCAGTACACGATCGCCGCCTGCTGCTTGTGCCGATTGAGCACGCGAACAATCTGACCAATCCGATCATCCCGCGGAATCACGCGATAGACGAGATTGGGCCGATCGAAATCCCCGACAAGAATCGCCGGATTCTCCAATTCCAGTTGCTTGACGATGTCCGCCCGCACGCGCTCCGTCGCCGTCGCCGTGAAGGCGTGAATCGACGACTTGGGAAAGTACCGTTTCAACTCGGCCAATCGCCGATACTCCGGCCGGAAGTCGTGCCCCCAATGACTCACGCAATGTGCTTCATCAATCGCGAACGAGCGGACGTTGATCTCGCGCAGCATCTCGATGAAGCGATTCGTCAGCAGCTTCTCCGGCGACACAAACACGAGCCGCAACTCGCCCGCCCGCAGCTCCTCCGCGATCTGCAATCGCTCCGCGTCCGTCAACCCCGAGTGAATTGCCGCCGCCGGATACCCGTTGGCCCGCAACCCATCGACCTGGTCCTTCATCAACGCAATCAGCGGCGAGACGACGACATCCGTCCGATTCTCCAGCAGCGGTGGTATCTGAAAACACAACGACTTGCCGCCGCCCGTCGGCATCACGACCAGCGAATCCCGCCGATCCAGACCGGCGGCGATCGCTTCGGCCTGCAGCGGCCGCAACTCGTCGAATCCCCAGTATTGCTGTAACGCGCCGATCACGCCGGCACGATTTGCTTCCGTCAACATGATTCCGACATGTTACCGATTCGACACGGGCTTGCGAAGGCGGCTCCCGGCGCGGAGTGACAACACAGAAAGACGCCAGACATGCGAAACAGCGTGATTCTGTCTGCGGCTGGGGGGCGTTCCACGCACGGTTCGATCCGTGCCACTGGGTGCTTGTCACCCAGTATTCGATCCGTGTCTCTGGGTGCTTGCCAAGTGCTGTCCGACAAATCGACAGCGCACAGTCAGAATACGCATGCTCTGAAAGAGCAATCTATGGGAGCCCAGAACAAACTTCAGACCGCGAAGCGGTCGAAGTGCAGTCCTGGGTTTGTGACAAATACACGTGCTGAACCCTGAAAGGGTGTTCTAATTCCTGGACAGCCTCTGCTCGCCACCTCGTATGCGAGCGCGGCACCGCGTGCCATGC
>JAJDEC010000618.1 GCA_029259995.1 Phycisphaerae bacterium | reverse complement strand
GATGAGGTGTTCGTGCGGGCACGTAATCGCGGTCGAAGAACTGGTCGTCGGCGTCTCGCCCGCCAGGATGAGGCGTTCGTGCGGGCACGTAGTCGCGGTCGAAGAAATGGTCGTCGGCGTCTCGCCCGCCAGGATGAGGTGTTCGTGCGGGCGGGACGCCCGCACTCCCCTGCTACTGTGTTCGCACAATTCTGAGGCACAACTCTGGCGGCAGCGATAATTTGAATTGAGAACGATCAAGCGCCGCCCTCGATCGAGGGCGGCGTTTCTATTCAGCACGGCCGCGTCCCGCGGCGCCGTGTGACGTGCGATGCGCCGCCGCGACCTCGATTGCGGCAACGACCCGTCTTCAGAGTCGTGTTCCCGCAATCATCTCACGCGTCGCCCCGTCAAACCAATCCTGCCCCCATTTCAGAAGTCCATGAAGAAACAACGCCCCGACGGCGACAGGCGCGATGAGCCCGCAGGTTCGGATGAACGGAACGATCGCGCCCGGCGAATCGTCCAGGGACACAAGTGAATCATGCTCGTCCCGCCCTTCCGCCGATTTCCATCGCTCCACGACATCGGCGTAGGTCATCGCCAACGACGCCTCAAAGAGCAATTCGGGCTGATAGATCTCCTTGTCTCGCACCAGACCGACACTGACGAGGTCGATCAACTCCTCAGGCGCAATCGACAACTCTTCCGTGATCTCCCTTGATACGCTGGCGAATGGATCGATCGATCCATCCGCCAGGCGATCCGCCTCCTCGAAAGCCCCGCCGAACGTGTGGACGTGCTTGGCGTGATAGGAGACTTTCGCGGATCGACGACCGTAGCAGATGAGGCCGTCCGACGTCATCAACGTCGCCGTCGTGCCGACGGGATTGCTAAAACGCTCCCAGCCGAACTCGTCCAGCCGATCGTGGTGAAACAGGTTCGTGCCGACGAAGTCACGGTAGTTCGTCGGTCCGACAGTCATCTGGAAATGCGTCGGCTGTCCCTTAGCGTCGTTCTCGACGCGATGCGACAGGTAGCGCAGCAACGGACCGTTGAACAGGAGGCGATCGTGTTTCTTTGCCAGTGTTGTCTGCCGTTCCCACTCCGCGGCGATCATCGCGTCCATCTCGGGCGTCGTCGGCCGCTCGGATTCGTCATAGGCCACGCTGACGCGATCGGGCGGAAAGACGCCGGCGGCGTCGATAACGAACGGCAATCGATCAATGTCGTTGGATTCCATGCATCGAATTCTCTCGACCACAACCCGTGACGCAACAACGGCTTGCACCCTCGACACCGACATCAGCGCGCAAGGCCAGCGCCGCGTTCGGGAAAATGCTTGACTTGTAATACAATGTACAACTACACTGAATCGGATTCCGAACAGGAGATTCGGACGCCTTCGCCCAGGCTTTGCCCAATGACCAAGAGACCGCTCGCCATCCTGACGCTCGCCTCGTTGCTCTTTCTGAACTTCGGCGTCGTCGATGCGCTGCATCTTGGCCACGATCACGATCACGACTCGGAGCACAGCCAGTGCGAAGTCTGCTATCTCGTCAAAGTCGCGACGATCGCCATCAGCGTCAGCGTCGCGCTGTTTGTCGTCTTCAACGGCAAGCCTGAATCCCATCCACTCCTGGCGGCAGCCCGGCCGGCCCGCGTCGGCCACGGCTATCCCAAATCGCCGCGAGCGCCTCCCCGTCACTGATCCGAATCCGATCGCTCAATCCCGTTATTCACACAACTGCGCGCCGTCTGCGCCGATTCGAGTTTCGCCCTGCGCGATTCGATCGGTAAATGCGTCGCGCGATATCCGTCCGTTCGGAATTCGAACGCTGCGCCGCTATGTGGCGAGCGCCGAATTCCGTCGAGTCGATCGATCGATTTTCCAATCGCGGATTGCAGCCTGCGCTCGCAATCCGCTGTAAACCAGGAGACATCTCCCATGTCACGACGCGCGTTCTCGCTCATCGATCTGCTGGTCGTCATCGCCATCATCGCGATCCTGATCGCCGTCCTTCTGCCCGCGCTCTCCCAGGCGCGCGTGTCCAGCCGCCGATCCGTCACGCTTGCGCACCTGCGAGGTCTCGGCATGAGCATGCAGGGCTACATGCAGGAGAACGACGATCGCCTTCCGGCGCTGAGCGATCAGGAGGAAAAGGCCTTCCTCGGTCTCAGCCTGATCGCCAAGCGCGATTCCTTTCCCGAGAAGTTCTTCATCAATCCGAACACACAGGACACGGCGCCGCACATTCTTTCGGATGACGGAAGACCTGTGCTGGCGGAGCTGAACGAGGCAGAGATCATCGAGAGTACGATCATCACGCCGGGAAACATCGGCGACGTCGAGTGGCACTGTTCCTACGCCTACGACAACGACATCAAGAAAGAGAACAGCGGTCGCATCAAGGTCTACCTCGGCGATCGCGCCGATTACTCGACGGGCCGGACATTCTCATCCAACTGGCAGGGCAAAGGCATGTGCCTGCTCTGGACCGATGGACACGGCGAATTCTCAAAGTACAACTACGCTTGGGACCAGAGCGATCCCAACATCTATCATCACAACGAATTCGAGGACGAGGGCGGCGACGAAGTCAACGGCGACGTGCGCGTGACGGAAGGGACGATCGATACGCACATGCGGTTCTTCAGTGAAGAAGAGGATGATGTGCTTTTGCCGGATTGATTCGGACGCCGTCAAACACCCGCACAAGAATCCGCAACCGTCTCGCGCCCGACGCTCAATACTGGCAATTCCTTCAATATTCGATACGGCAGAACGCGTCGGTGACCTCTCGATTGACACGACGATTCCGATTCCACACGATGTACGATCAGTTCGCGAAGGAAGTCAGCGTCGGCCAGCGCGTTTCAGACTCTGAAGAACGGCCGACGGTTCATCAGCGGCAAGGCGACAATGGTGATGACGCCATTCTGGATGTCGTCGATTGGAAAGGCGCGTGCGATGACCGAAAACCCCATGGCCGTCTACAAGAATGCGGGCGGGCTGACGAATGCCGTTAAGGTCTTTCTGACGTTGGAAATCCTGATGACGCTTGCCGTCATTGTGTCGGGATACATGGCCTATGGAACGCTTGTCGACATCCAAAACGACGCGTTTGCATCCGACGCCCAGATGCAGTCTGTCGCGACAGCGTCTGATCTGCGCGAAATGATCATTGGCCTGGCACGCGCCGGAATCGCAATTATCTCGCTCATCGTGTTTCTCGTGTGGGTCCATCGCGCCAACTACAACGTGAGACAACTCGGCGCCGACGGAATGGATATCTCGCCCGGCTGGAGCGTCGGTTGGTTTTTCATCCCTATCGCAAATCTGTGGAAGCCGTATCAGGCCATGCAGCAACTCTGGCAGGCCAGCCATACGCCCACAAACTGGCGGAACGAAAGCACGGGCATGGTTTCACTCTGGTGGGCCGCATGGCTGATCAGCAGCTTCGCCGGAAACTTTGCGAGCCGCATGTACATGCGCGCCGAAGAAATCGACGAACTGCTCAGCGCCAACCTGCTTGTGCAGGGATCGGACGTATTGTCCCTTGCTTCGACTCTGATCACCTTCATGCTCGTAACAAGAATCTACGCCGCCCAACAACGAAACCTGGTCGGCAACTCGTTCTGAGAAGAGAACATGAACTACACCCCCGGTTTCCGATAGTTGACGTCCATCGCGTCCATTCGTTTCAAGTGCAGGCCCAACCGCTCGCGAAACCCCGGCCAGTCACACCGCTCCGGTGACGACCAGAGCACCTCCGACAGCGCAATTGCCCTCGGAAACGCCATGTACTCCACATGCGCCGGCGTCTCCATCCACTCCGTCCAGAGATTCCCCTGCGCGCCGAGAACATGCCGCTGCAAATCCGCATCCAACTCGCCCGGCATCGGTTCGAACGAATACACTTTCTCAAGATCCGTCACGCCCGCCCAGATCGGTCCCCGTTCTCCCAGCGCATGCGACTGGCGATAGTCAAAATAGCAATGACTCGTCGGACACATCACGACATCGTGGCCTTCCTTCGCTGCAGCAATGCCGCCGTCCATACCGCGCCATGACATGACAGTCGCATTCGGCGCAAGGCCTCCTTCGAGGATTTCATCCCAACCGATCATGCGTTTGCCGCGCGCCGCCAAGATCTCGCCGGCGCGATGCATGAACCAGCTCTGCAATCCTGCCTCACCGTCGAGCTTCTGATTCGCAATTCGCGCCTGACATCTTGCACAGTCTTTCCATCGCGCCTTCGGACATTCGTCACCGCCAACGTGGACATATTGCCCGGGGAACAATGCACACAATTCGTCGAGCACATTCGCGAGAAACTCGAACGTCTCATCATTGCCGGCACAATAGACGTCGTCGAAAACGCCCCACGTCGCGGGAACTTTGAACGGTCCACCTGTGCAGGACAGATCCGGATAAGCCGCCAGCGCCGCCATGGAATGCCCCGGCATCTCGATCTCCGGCACGATCGTGACGAAGCGTTCCGCCGCATACGCGACCACGTTGCGAATCTCTTCCTGCGTGTAGAAGCCGCCGTATCGCCCCGCCAACGTATCACGCCACGCACCGACACTCGTCAACTTCGGATAGCGCTTGATCTCAATTCGCCAACCCTGATCGTCGGTCAGATGCCAATGGAACACGTTGAACTTGTGATAGGCGAGCAGATCGATGTATCGCTTGATGAATTCGACCGGCATGAAGTGACGGCTCACATCGAGATGCATGCCTCGCCATTTGAATCGCGGCTGGTCCACAATCTCACACGCGGGAAGCCTCAGCGACGAGGGATTCGCGTCGTTCCCGATCGCCCCCTGATCCATCAGTTGCCGCAGCGTCTGCAATCCGTTGAACAGCCCATGCGCCGTAGGCGCTTGCAACTTGACAAACGAATCGATCGTGAGCGCATAGCCTTCGTCGCCAAGATCCGATCGCGCTGAATCCAATTCGATGACGATCCGCGATTGGCGACGATCAAGAGTGGATCGTTCGATGCGAGGCTTCACGCCTGTCGTCGAGTGGATATGATCACTCAATACCAACGCGATCGGTCTCGCCAAATCGTCACACGCAATTGCAGCGATCGGACCGATCGCGCGCCAAGGGCCCGTGATGCTCGTCCGCGCAGGCCGCGGG
>JAJDEC010000617.1 GCA_029259995.1 Phycisphaerae bacterium | reverse complement strand
GATGATGCAGGCGCGGGCGCGACGCGATCTGAAGTCGTTTGATCGATCGATAGCGCATCTGCGGTCCTATTTCGAGACGTTGGTGAAGAAGACATGAGGCTGGGGCGGCGTAAGTCATGACGACTGCGGGTTGTTCGAGTCTATCGCAATGTGAATGGACTAGATTGGGCGGCTTGACGTTCTGACCGGGCCCGCGGGCCTTTGCGCATGATTGAGGGAGTTGAATGATGTCGGAATTATACAATGGGCGGTGGGGCGGAGTCCTTATCTTGATCATGCTGTGCGCTTGCGTGGCGCGGCCTCAAATTGGCGCGTGTGACGACATTCGGCCAGACAATCATGGCAAAGCGACGAGGGCATCCGGCAGCCCCAGCGTGCCGGATGCCGGGTCGGAGCGATCGCTGACGAAGCGGGCGATCGTGAACGCGTCGATCTACGACGTCTGGTGGGCGTGGACGACGACGGAGGGAGTGGCGAGCTATTTCGCGCCGGATTCTACGCTGGAGTTGAAGGTCGGCGGCACGTGGGAATTGTACATGAGCACGGACGTCCCGGCTGGCAAGCGTGGATCGGAAGATTGTACGCTGCTGGCGTTTGTGCCTTATGAAATGCTCTGCTTCGAGTGGACGAGTCCGCCGAGTATTCCCGAGTTGCGGGATGCGGGCGTTCTGACGCGCGTGATGGTGCAAATGGAGGAGGCGGCCGCCGACAGGACGATCGTGACGATCACGCATTCGGGATTCGGCGACGGGGAAGTCTGGGATCGTAACTACGCGTATTTCGACAAGGCGTGGAGTCTTGTGACGCATCGGCTGGAGCGTGTGTTTGAACAACGCGGCGACGCCTTGCGGCGACCTTCGCCGAACGTGGCGATCAAGGAATGGGACGCAGGCGCAGTCCTGGTGCGATCCAACGACGGGGATACGCGTTGGCAGACTTTTGAGATTTCGATCCCCGCGTCGGTCGGGGAAGTATGGAAGGCGCTTGCGACGTCGGACGGCATGAAACGGTTCATGGGAAATCGCGGCGAGCCGAAGATCGAGCTGAAGCATGGCGGCGCGTATGCGATCTGGCCGGGCGCGACGAATCGCGTGATGACGTTTGCGACGGAACGGATGCTGGCGGTCACGGGCAGCGCCCCGGAGAAGTTTCCGAATGTGCGCAAAGGCGGTACGTGGGGCGTGTATCTGTTGGACTCCGAAGGGGATCAACGGACGCGATTGCGATTGTGTTCGATGGGTTGGACGGATGAAGATGACGAATGGAAGGAGGCGTATGACTATTTCCTGACGGCGAACGTGCAGTATCTGCAATCGTTGTCCCAGCATTTCGGCGGTGCGATGCCGTCGAAGCCAGAAACGCGTACGCTTCGCTGGATCTGCGACATCGATCTGCCTGTCAAGGATGCGTGGGATCTGTTTACGACGAAGGCGGGGATTGAGTCGTGGATGGTTCCGATCTGCGAAGTCGATTTTCGACTCGGCGGGACGATCCGGACGAATTACAACGCCGACGCCGGCATCGGCGGACCGGGGACGATTGTGCACCACATTCTGGCCTACGAACCGTATCGAATGTACTCAGCACGATTTACGGCGCCTGAGAACGCGCCGGCGGCCAAAGGCGTGGCGGAAAAATCCTGGGGCGTGACGACGTTTGAGGCGCGGGGGGCGAATCGAACGCGGCTTCGGCTGGCGAGTTGCGGATGGGGCGAGGGCAAGGAATGGGACACGGCAGAGCGGTTTTTCACGTGGGGCAATCGGGTTACACTACAGAAACTGATCCGCATGTCCGCGGAGAAATCTGTGGATGCGTCGAGGGCTGTGGCGGAGTCCGCTTCGGACGCATCGAAAGTTGCCGAATAGATAGCGTCAATTCACGCGCGAAAATGGGTTTCGGGATGAACCCGTGTTGCAGCACGGCTGCAATTCGCGCGGCAACGGGGTTGCGCGACAGTGGCAATCGGCCTGTCAAATTGTGAAAGACTGGGAGAAGACGAATGAAGATGAGACTGCTGGTTCTGGCGTTGGTGGCGAGCGTGACGGTTCTTTCGCTGTCGAACACGGCGATTTTCGGCGAGGGCGAAAAGACGCCTGGTGCTCCGGCCGGCATGTCGCCCGAAGACATGGCGGCGGCGATGGAAGCGTGCGCGGCGGCCCAGAAGGTGGGCGAACCCCATGAACGGCTGAAGCACTTCGTGGGCGAGTGGAACACCGTGACGAAGGTCTGGATGATGCCGGGCATGGATCCGATGACGTCAACGGGGACTTCGAAAGTCACGTCTGTACTGGATGGACGCTTCATTCAGGAAGAACTCAAGTCGTCGATGATGGGGCAGCCCTACAACGGCATCGGCTTGCAGGGCTACAACACGATTCACAACGTGTACGAAGCAACGTGGGCGTCGTCGGTGGACAACCACATCTATACGATGCGGGGCACGGCCCAGCCGGACAAGGACGGCAAGTTCACGGTCTTCAATTTCTACGGCGAGATGGACGAGCCGATGATGAACATGATTGGCCGGATGATCAATTATCGCACAACGATTCTCAGCAAGGACAAGCACAGGTTTGAGATTTTCGATCTTGCGGCGGGACCGGATTACAAGGTGATCGAGATCGAATACACGCGCAAGTAAGGTCGAACGTTCGGCCGCGCAACATTTACGCACAGATGATTGGAGGACAGCTCATGGGAAAAGTCAGCCCGATACCGGAGGGGTTTGGCACGATTACGCCTCACTTGATCGTGAAGGGCGCGGCCAAGGCAATGGACTTTTACAAGACAGCGTTCGGCGCCGAAGAGATGTGTCGGATGAACGGCCCTGACGGACAGAGCGTCATGTACGGTGAAATGAAGATCGGTGACAGCCGATTGATGATCGCTGAGGAATGGCCCGGCGACGGTATGCCGAAATCGCCGACTTCCCTGGGCGGCTCGTGCGTTACGGTGCATGTATACGTTACGGACGTGGACGCGGCGTTCAAGAAGGCGATGGACGCGGGCGGAACGACGACGATGCCGCCGATGGACATGTTCTGGGGCGATCGTTACGGCAAAGTAAAGGATCCGTTCGGTCACGAATGGTCGATCGCCACGCACATCGAGGACGTCCCGCCCGAGGAAATGCCGGCGCGAATGGCGGACGCCATGTCGAAGATGGGCGATTGCGGCGGCTGATGGCCGCGTCGCGATGGTGACAATGTCGACGACGATTGTGCATCATTGCGAGTCAATATCGGTACGAACAGGCCCCGGGCGGATTCGCCCGGGGCCTTTTTTATGGGCGAAGTGCGATTGGAACGGCTGTTCCACGTATGGCGTCTGGGGGCTATGCGAAAGAAACTGCTTGCCCGTGTTGTGAATGAAACGTAAATCTGAAGAGTGCCGCGGGCAGCGACTCTGCGGTCACGCAATATCTGTCTAATGGAGCCAGCCAGAGAGAACGGGTCCACACTCGGCCCAGCGCGCCGCGACGATTGGATCGTGCGCGATGATCCAGGCGATTGTCGGTATGGACTGCCAAGGCAATGACAGCATTGTCTTCGGCATCGATGCGCCCCGGACGGAATCGGGGATGACAAAGGGATGGTCGGTCAATGTCTGGCTACATGAGCAAATGGCGGTTTCTCACAATGTTCAGTTGCATCGCGCTGGCGACGGGATGCGGCGTTGACAGCGGATGCGATGATGGAATGGGGCTCATTCCGGGCGTCGATGGCGGCGGTGACGGCGGAGACGGCGGCGGACCGGGCGAAGTTGCCAAATCGCAGTCGCTCGCTGCCTACAAGGACGACATCAACGCCGACGAGGCGTATCACCTGCTTCGGCGGGCGGCCTTCGGCGGAACGCCGGAACGCGTCAACGAAGTTGTCGGTCTCGGGCTTGCGAACGCCGTTGAAGATCTGATTGCGTTCAAGTCCGTGCCCGGTTCGGTGACAACGCTCGCAGAATCGTATGACGACAACATGCCGAAACGATGGCTCGTGCATCTGCTGGAAGGTCCCAATCCGCTACACGAGCGGATGGCGATGTTCTGGCACGATCGATTCGCCACGAGTCGTCGCGTCGTGTCGGGCGTGGATGACGCACTTGCGATCATGCACTGGCAGATGTTGCGGGCGAATGCGCTGGGCAACTATCGAGACTTTCTTGAATCGCTGACACTCGATCCGCTGATGCTCGTCTGGCTCGACGGCGGCAACAGTCCCAAAGACGCGCCGAACGAAAACTACGCCCGGGAATTCTGGGAGTTGTTCACGTTGGGTCGCGACGTGCTTTACACAGAAGACGACATCAAGGAAGGGGCTCGGGCGTTTACGGGCACATTGTTGATTCGCGACAATGGGGAACCGCGTCGGCCCGTGTTCGACATTTTCAAGCACGACGAAACGCCGAAGGCGATCTTTCCGGAACGGGCGACCGCGGACAATTACAACTACGAGACTGTCATCGAGTTGACGCTGGCCCAGCCGGAAGCGGCGCAATATGTCGCACGGAATCTGTTTACGTGTTTCGTTCACGATCATCCGACGGATCAGACTGTGCAGGAACTGGCCGATCTCTTCGTCGAGGGCGACTTTGCGATCGAGCCCGTGGTCCGGACGCTGCTGCAATCCGAGGCATTCTTCTCTGAAGACGCCCGCGGCAACCAGGTGGCGTCGCCCGTCGAGCAGTGGGTCGGCTTCGCGAGAACACTGGACATGCACATGGCGTCTGAGGATTCGCAGGGGTTCATTCTGGATCGGGTTGCGAACGACCTTCGTGATGCGGGGCAGGAGTTGATGAATCCGCCGGGCGTCGAAGGCTGGACGGAGGACATGGCCTGGCTCGAGGATCAGTGGGTTCTGAATCGCGTCGATGCGCTGGGGCGATTCATGGACTTCGGTCCCGACCTGGACGCGGGATTGCCTTTTCATTTGCTGCCGGATGTATCGAGATGGGTCGAGCGTGACGTGCGTCGCGAGATGGTGACGTCGATTGCGAGCGTCTTCCATCTGCCGTTGACGGACGCGGAGATTGATATCTACATCGAAGTGCTCGATCAGAATGGCTATCTGGCATTTCATCTTGAGCAACCGGATCGGCAGGCGCAACACGTCCGCGAGATGATCCGCCTGATGGCGATGGATGAGCGCGTGGCGGGTCGATAGGCGGCGCGCGTGATCATCGCGCGGGTCTTCAACGACGTGAACGAACGGACAATCTACAGGACGATCAAGAGCCAATCGGCACGTACGCGGTGCGATGCCATCGGAGGATAAGAACATGAACGGCTGCAAGGAATGGCTTCGACTGAATCGGCGGGCTTTCTTGAAATCGGGCGGTGCGGCGATGGGGGCGCTTGCCATCGGCGATGCGCTGTTCGCACGCGTGGCGTCAACGTTTGCACAGTCGACGGGCGGTACGGGCAACTTGCTCGTGTTGTGCGAACTGGCGGGAGGTTTCGACTCGCTGAGTTTTCTGGCACCGCATAACAACGCGGCTTATCTGAGCAAGCGTCCGCAATTGGCGATGCCGGCCAGTGATCTGACGCTGATTCCCGGCAACACGGACTACGGGATCAACAACCAGTTTCAGTTTATTGCCAATCAATACCTGGCGGGCAACGTGGCCATCGTGCAGCAGGTCGCCTATCCGAACGGCAACGGCTCGCACTTTGAGAGTCAGGAGATCTACAAGTTCGGCGTGCGTGACTTGTCATCGCCTGCAGCGACGTCGGCTTCGTGGTATGAGCGTTTGCGCAAGACGTATTTCAACGCGCCGTTCGGCGTGCTCGATACGCAGACGATCGGCAATCCGACGCAATACGGCTATCCGGACAACACGTTCCGAAACGCGGCGCAGGAGGCGTTCGGTCGACTGGCGGCGTTGAAAACGGGCGGGTCCAATGCGGAGAAGGCGATTCGGGATACGTACAAGCGAATTGACGAGCTTGGTGCCGATCTGCGGGCTCGGACGGAGAACTTCACTTCGACGGGCGGCGCCCGCGGTGAGTTCTATCGTGCCGCGCAGCTGGCCTCGGCGGACCTGGGAACGCAGATCATCAAGCTCCGCTACGGCGGGTTCGATACGCACGCCTCGCAGGCCGATGCGAATGCGACGCTGTTCCCACGAATCGACACAGAGTTCCAGCAATTCATGGACGACATCGCGGCCATGGGGATGCAGGATCGAACGACGGTCGTCTTCTACAGCGAATTCGGTCGACGCAACGGCGAGAATGGAAGCCCGGGCACGGATCACGGCTATGGCGGGCATATCGTTGTCGTCGGCCCGGGCGTGAACGGCGGACTCAAAGGACAGGCCGTTTCGACGGCGGATCTTAACGAGGGATCGCTACCGTACTACGTCGACTTTCGGGCGGTCTTTGCGTCGTGCATTCGCGACTGGCTCGGGTTCAACCCGGATCCGATCTTCAAGATCGAAGGCGAGACGTATGACGAAAACATCGGCTCGGCGCTGTTTTCGTAGTTGAGCGAGCGGGTGCCATGCCGACGCCCAACGTCGGCATGAGTCATCGTTTTGGGACTTGGCTTGCTCGGCTGTGGCGGGTGGCATGCCTGCCCTTCAAGGCAAGCATGTGAATGCGAGACCACGACGAGATGTCGGTTAGGACATCAAGTTCGCGACATCCTCCCAACCTGCTCCCCATTGAGGGGGGAGCAGGGCACCCGGCAAGCAAGTGGTCGGGTGGCATGCTTGCCCTTAAAGGCAAGCATGTAGTTGCGACAGCGACGTGGCATGGGTTGGGACTCGATGAACTGGAATGCCTCGCCGGCATGCTCCGCCTGAGGGGGGAGCATGGCGCTCTTGGGGGGATTGTCGGGTTTGATGACCCGACCAACGGCTTCTGATGTGTGTGGCGCTGGTGGGAGGCGATTGGTGATTGGGCGAAGTCGTACTCGAATTGATCTGGTAATTGCGGCCGTGTTTGGTCTGTGCGGTGTTTCGGCTCTTGGCGCCGCCGAGCCGACGCAGCCCGGGTTTGTCGTCGAAGTCTTTGCAACGGGACTCGATGCTCCCCTGGCGTTGGCGTTTGCTCCCGACGGCCGCTTATTTGTCGGCGAACGATCAGGACGCATCCGGATTGTGGACCGTGGGCGGGTGCTGACTGACTCGTTCGCCGACATCCAGGTACACGATTTTTTCGAAAGCGGATTGCTCGGGCTCGCCGTGTCGCCGGAATTCGAATCGGATGGACATGTCTTTGCATTCGCGACAGTCACGTCGGAAGAGCAGGAGATTCTTCGGTTCACGGATCAGGACAACGTCGGCGTTGATCGGACGATCGTGAAGCGGAGCCTGCCGACGGGTGGCGCGTTTCATAATGGCGGCGGTCTGGCCTTTGGTCCGGACGGCATGCTGTATTTCTCCGTGGGCGACAACACGACGCGCGACAATGCGCAGTCACTCAACACGCTCGCCGGGAAGATCTCGCGCATTCATCCTGATGGCGAGACACCAGGCGATAATCCGTTTTCGACACCGACGGGATCGCCGCGTGCGATATGGGCGTCGGGTTTTCGAAATCCGTTTCGCTTCTGCTTTGCGCCGGACGGTCGATTGTTTTCGATCGATGTCGGTTCGGACGGACTGTTGCGTCGCGAAGAGATCAATCTCGTTGCGCGTGGGGCGAATCACGGATGGCCGATTGTCGAGGGATTCGGCACTGGATCCGTTTCGGCGGACGCGTTTACGGATCCGATCTACGCGTATCACGAAGAAGGCGCGGCGCCTTGCGGGATCGTGTATTACGATGGATCGCAGTTTCCGGCGGCCTACGCGGGCAATCTGTTTCACGTCGAGTACACGTTGGAGCGGATCTATCGCGTTGTGTTGAACGGCAATAACGTCGTGAGTCACGAACTATTTGTCGACGCCGAGGGCGGACCGGTTGATCTCGTGAAGGGACCGGACGGGGCGCTCTATTATTCCGAACTGATCGGCGGCCGGATCATGCGAATTCGGTTCGGCGATGATACGTCTGCGTTGATTCCGATCGATCCGGACAGCGTGCCGGACGGCGGCGGCACAGGCGTCGGCGGGGATGAGCCGGACGAAATGACGACGCCGGTGAATTGCGCGGCGGGATTGCTGCCTTTCCTTGCGATGACGGCTGTGATGATGCTGGGGCTTCGGCGGCGGGTTTGCCCCTGATCGTCAGATTTCCCAGTTGATTCGCAAGTCCGTGGTTCCTGTTCATGACATAGTCGTCGCGATTCCCGCTTCTTCGCTCAATTCGCTGGTGTCGTCGGAACCTCATCCATTCTCAATTCGCTTTCGAGGGACTTCTATCGTCTCGTCTTGATCTACGCTGTCCGCTTTCTGCCGGGATTTCGTTGAATCCAACTGCACGTCCTTGTCGAACTGTTTGTTGAAGTTCGGACTTTCAGACAGGGAGCAGAACAGCAATTCCTAACAAATTGGAGAAATTCAAGTGCGAAATCGAATGACGATCATGTTGGCGGCGATGGTTGTGACGGCGGTTGTGAGGCCTTCGTT
>JAJDEC010000616.1 GCA_029259995.1 Phycisphaerae bacterium | reverse complement strand
GCCATGCTTGCCCTCCAAGGCAAGCATGTTCGAATCGCAAGAGCGCCGAGCGTCCTGACTGAACTCATCATGTTTCGTTGAAAATTGATCAAGAACGCGACCCGCAGCGATTATCGCAACTGCGAACCCGTGCGATAGCTGCGGAACGTGCGATAGGGCGAACTGCGTTCGTTGTTGGCGTTGCCCTGGAAGTCGCGATAGATCTCGACGTAATGACGCTGCTCGACGGTGTCGTAGCCGTTCGTTGTCGCCGGCCACGCGCTTCGCGTGAATCGCGTCGCATCGAATGTGCTCGCGCCGGAGTCGAACAGCATCGCCGAATTGCCCACCTGATATCGCGGCGCACGATTACCGCTGCAGCCTGTAAGCGAAATGGCACTGGCAAGCAGGGCGAGGCACAGGATGGAACGCGGCTTCGTAATCGTCTTTCCCCCGAACGGCGGTATCTCGTTCGCTCTGGACCATTCGCGCGCCGACGCAATGCCGACGTTGCTGTTTGAGTATATGAGCAATGGACGTGCCATTTGAACGATGTACGCCGTCAAACACGCCTGCGACATCGCGCCGAATCCGCCATGCGTTCGATGCGAGAGAGCGGGTTGCCGATAATCGTGGAGATCGCGTCAAAGCCTGCCCCTGTCGATACCGCACCGACGCCTTTCACCGATTGCGTCATGCTGGATGGGGCAGGGCGATAGGTGTTCCGAAAACACGCGGACCGCGCCTGTCGCGACGCATCGGCAGGCGCCTCGTGTTGCAGAAAAACAACGAGGACGTTGCCCGAAAGCAACGTCCTCGCATCGTGTTCTGTTGAATCGACTCGCGCTCTGCCTACGCAGCGCCCGCCAGCTTCAGCATCAGCGCCTTTTGGGCGTGCATCCGATTCTCCGCCTGGTCGAAGATCGCCGAGTTGGGCGTCCGAGAAACGTCGTACGTCACTTCTTCGTCATAATGCGCCGGCAGACAATGGAGAAACACGCAGTCGGCCTTGGCCTTCTGCAAAATGCCCATGTTCACCTGGTAGGGCATGAAGAACTGTCGTCGCCGTTCCGCATCATCTTCCTGCCCCATGCTCGCCCACACGTCCGTGTACAGCACGTCCGCGCCCTGCGCCGCCGCCGCCAGGTCGTTCGTCACGTTGACCGTCGCGCCCGTCTTCGCCGCCATCTCGCGACTTTTTGCCAGCGCTTTCTCGTTCGGCTCATAGCCCGGCGGCGTCACGATTACGACGTGCATCCCCATGAGCGCGCCGCCGAACATGATCGAATGGGCCACGTTGTTGCCGTCGCCGCTATAGACGAACTTCAATCCCTTCAGCGTGCCCTTGCGTTCCTGAACGGTCTGCAGGTCCGCCAGCATCTGGCACGGATGCGCGTAGTCGCTCAGGCCGTTGATCACGGGCACTGTCGCGTGCGCCGCCATCTCTTCGATGATGTCGTGACCGAACACGCGGGCCATGATCAGGTCCGCATAGCGCGACACGACGATGGCGATGTCCTCCGTCGTTTCGCGCTTGCCGAGGCTGATGTCCGTCGGCGCCAGGTAGATCGCGTGGCCGCCCATCTGCGTCATGCCCGTCTCGAACGAAACGCGCGTCCGCAGCGACGGCTTCTGAAAAATCATCGCCAGCGTCTTCTGCTTCAGCGCGTCGGCGAATTCCTTCGGCGCTTTCTTGACGCGGGCCGCCAGATCGATGATCGATGTCAGTTCGTCAGATGTCAGATCGCAAAGTGTGGAAAGGCTTCGTCCTGCAAGGCTCATGGCCGCTGTCTCCTGATGTTCGTCGCGCCGCCAAATCGGCAACGCGCAGGAATATCGCGGCAATGGTGCGTTGTGTCTACAGGATTCGAATAGTGTCGATCGAGGTGCCGTGCCTGCCCGAAAGGCATGCATGTGAATGCGAGTGGGCGTCAAAAGTCTCGCATCATCAATCGCAACGCATTTCGTCGTATGCCCACTTCTTGGCGTGAGCATGCCACGTGCCGCCTGATCGGGCTCGGTTTTCGGGAGTTTTGCTTAACAACGCCCGCCGCCATGTGTAGCATAATAGATGGAGAATGGAACCACTGCCGTTGAGAGAAGGAATCCATGGATGTCGAATCAGAAGCCTTTGAGAGTTGTACGCTGGTTTAGGGCCATAGGCTGCTGCGTCGCCGTAGGTGGAATCTGCGTCGTGGCGTTGCTCATCTGGGCGTCGTTTTCACTCTATCCGACGATTCGTACGCAGTTTCCGAATGCACCCGTAATCAACGACGTCATTCGCACGATAGATCCAAGTACGTCGCCCCCAACGATCACGGATCTGCGAGTTGGGATGATTCCATGCCGCTCGTATTCACTTGAAGATGGAATGCTGCATTACATGACCCGCGACTTCGCAACCGTCATGATCTATCTTGACGATACCGACGTCGCTTTCGTGAACTTTCCATTTCAGGACATCGAATTCAGTCGCCATGCCCGGTTTGGCTCCGGTGCGCCCAAGTCATTCGATGACTACTTAACGATGCACAACGGGGAAATGTCGTCAAATCAGGGCAGCTATCCGTATTACCGGTTTCCAATCTGGTGGTTTTCGTTGCCGTTTATCATCGGGCTCGGATTGCTGATCATTGCATCGCGTTTCCGATGGCGGAGTGAAACGGATCGGACACAGGTGAAGATATCATCCACGGCAACGGCGTGATGATGTACCATCTGAATACCGGAGGGCCGTTTCTTCCAATATGGCGGTCACAATAATTCAAACAAAATACATCGTAGACGGCAGCTACGGCGACATTCGGTATCGAAGCTGCCAAGCCGACGCCCGACGTCGGCATGTTGCCGAAGCGTACACGCATGGTGCCCTCTGCCTCGCGGATGGGACGCAATGAGAACAACCCACCGAATTCATTGGTGGGAAAGCCATGCTACGACGCCAGGCTCGCATGCCCCTTCACGATCTCCGCCAACCGCTCCGCCCCCTCGCCCGCCAGCGCATAACGCACGCGCACACTCGGCTTGTTGATCTTCAATAGCTTCGACAGATCGATTGGTGTTCCAATCACGACGGCGTCACAATCCGCCGCATTGATCGACTTCTCCAGCTCGCTCATCTGCAACTGCCCGTAACCCATCGCCGGCAGGATATCCGTCAGATGGTTGTACTTCGCGAACGTCTCACGGATCGAACCGACAGCGAACGGCCGCGGATCGACGATCGCCGCGGCACCATTCTGTTTCGCCGCCACATGACCCGCGCCGAATGTCATACCGCCATGCGTCAACGTCGGTCCGTCCTCGACGACGAGCACACGTTTGCCGCGCACGAGCTCCGGATTGTCCAGCGTCACGCGCGACTCGCCGCGAATCACGATCGCATTCGGATTCACGAGCGCCGCGTTCGTCGCCACCTGTTCGACGGCGGCCGACTCGGCCGTCTTCACTTTGCTGATCAGGATGACGTCCGCCATGCGGAAGTTCAGTTCGCCCGGGTAATAGGCCAGTTCGTGTCCCGCGCGATGCGGATCGGCGACCGTCACGAGCAGATCGGGCTTGAAGAACGACGTGTCGTTGTTACCGCCGTCCCAGAGGATGACATCCGCCTCGGCTTCGGCCGCCTTCAGAATCTGATGGTAGTCCACGCCTGCGAACAGCAGATTGCCCGTCTCGATGTGCAACTCGTACTCTTCGCGCTCCTCGATCGTGCACTCGTAGCGATCCATGTCGGCCAGTTCGCCATAGC
>JAJDEC010000615.1 GCA_029259995.1 Phycisphaerae bacterium | reverse complement strand
GATTTATCTCTGAACCATTCGTCGTGTTGATGCGAATCGGCCAATCCCGGATGTTGACGCTGGCGATGTCCTGCCACGCGATGCACTGCGATTCGGTCCCGCGGAGGATTGTCAGACTTTCGCGGCTGGTCACCAGCAACGGCGTTTCGCGCCGCACACGAACCAGGGCCGCGATGAAGAGTACAAGGAGCGTGACAAGCGCGGCTGCCGTCAAGAGCGAAGCGACTGCCATCGGCACGATCGAGGCGAGCACTCCGGAAAACACCGGAAACAGGATGACGAACACAATGAACGGAATCAGCATGGATCGCAGCAGGAGCAAAACTGGTCGGGAAGGACGAATCACATAGGTCAAACGGTCGATCCGCAGACCGCACTCGGGGCAGCTCCCGGCCACAACGCCAAGATGAATGTCGTATTGACACTGGGGGCAGTGCGTGATTTCGAGATGCGTCGTGATCATGCCGCAGATCGCCCAAGCCAGGTATCCTAAGTCGAAATGCGATATGTTTCATCGAATCTGGCACGCGTCTACGGCTCGAAATAAATCGCGAGACGCCGATTCATCCGGATCTTGCCGCGATCATTCGTGATCCGCTTAATCAACCAGGCGTTGAACGAATGCGGACACATCGCCGATCGTCGCCGCGCCGTCAGAATTCGTGTCGGCGAGCGCGCGTTCGATGACCGAAGAACTGACGCCGTCAAGCGTGCGGACGAAGGGGGCGATGTCATTGCCGTCGACGACGCCGTCCAGATTCATGTCGCCCAACTGGTCGGGCGGCACGACAGCGATTAATTGATTGGCATTGACGCCCGTCAGAGTCCGTTGTTCACCACCCGGCCAGCGGACGATGAGTTGATCAACGATCGCCGTTGCGTCGAGACCGAAGTGAGCGATGTGTTCATTCTGCGACTTGAAGTTTTCGCCGGCTCGAATCTCGCGAAGCTGGGAATCGGCACCGACGATGAGCTCGACGAGTCCGCCAACGGCATGCGTATTCCCGGCTTCGCCGATCACTTTGACACGAAGCCAGTTTCGCGGTGCGCCTTCCTCGTTGATCAGAAGTCGGATCGGTTCGTTGTAATTCTGCACGACGAGATCGATATCGCCGTCTTCATCAAAGTCGGCAGCGGCCAGGCAATAGGATTCACCGGCAACGTCGGCCGCCAGGCTGGGGGCGATGTCCTGACATGGAGCAACGCCGCTGTGAACGAAGAGCCGATTCTGTCCACCCTGCTGAATAACATTCTCCTGATTGCACACATAGAGGTCGAGCTGGGCGTCGTTGTCGTAGTCGAAGAAGTACGCGCCCCAGCCGATGCGATTCGAGGAGACGCCCCAACTGGCGGCCTGATCGGAGAATCGACCATCTCCGATGTTGATGAACAACGGATTGCCGTCGGGCGTGTTGGTTTCATAGACGTCGAAAAGACCGTCGGCGTTGATGTCGGCGGCCGTGACGCCCATTCCCTTGATGTTGACGCCCACACCGGACGTCAACGTTTGATCAACAAACGTGCCATTGCCCGCATTCTCGAAGAGTCGCGTTGTGTCGCCAAGATCTGAGGAGACGAAAAGATCGCTGTCGCCGTCGCGATCCATGTCGAAGAAAAAGCCCTGGAAGGAGAACTGTTCGTCATCGACACCGAGCGTGACGGCAACATCGTCAAAGGTTCCGTTTCCGAGGTTTCGATAGAGGCGATTCTTGAGCGTTGAGCCGTTCGTACCTGTGCGATTGGCCAGATAAAGATCGATGTTGCCATCGAGATCGTAATCGGCCCATGTGCAGCCGACGCCGGCGCCGGCATCGTCAACCCCTGCGGCGGCCGCGACATCCGTAAAGGTGAATCCGCCGTCGTTTCGCGCGAGAACATTAGGGGCGAGCCAGTTGGAGAAGTAGATGTCCAGATCGCCGTCGGCGTCGTAGTCACCGCATACGACGCCGGACGCCGCAGCGATCATCGGTATCCCCGATGTCGCGGATCGATCGACGAACTGGCCGGCGCCTGTGTTCTCGTAGATGCCGACCTGGCCGCCGGCACTTCCGGTCACGATCAAGTCAGCGTCGAGATCGCCATCGAGATCGACGGCGGCGACGCCGCAACCGAAGCTGCCCGAATACGATCCCTGCGTCACGGTATAGCTGACACCTCGCAGCGCGGCCTGTTCAGTAAATGGCTGCGGCACGGCCCAGGCGGACTCGCCGAAAGTCGAGAACGCGGGCGCAAGCAGACAAACCGCCAAGATTGACGCACGCATCGACAATGCCCTCTTCTTCCCAAAGAAAGGACGCGAGCCGAACCCAGTTATTTGCAAACCTCTAGACGTTTGTGCCAGATCGCACAGACAAGGTGGAACTCTAGAGAACGCCTTCCCAAGCGTTTTGCAACCGTTGGTATCTAGTTTACAGGAGTTGGTGCCGGGAATTCAAGGGGGGCGGATTGGGGCGAGAAAGCCAAACCGGGAGTAGGCCCCGGAAAGGAGGGCTCCCCGCGAATACCTGACGCCATCGGTCGGCCGCTTCCAGACTCTCAAACTGGAATCGAAGAAACACCACTGACTTGACGCCACTCACACATCTGGTCGTTAACGGGCTCGTTTGAGGGCCGATTCGCTTCTGACAACAATCACCTGATGTTGTGCCTTACAAATTCGAGTCGGTCAGATTCCGGGGCGTGGGGGCGGCCCCCCCCCCCGGGGGGGGGCCAAGGCGCGGGGGCGGCCCGCCCCCAGCCGGGCGGTGGATAGGGACCGGTTTGAGGGTGAACGAAC
>JAJDEC010000614.1 GCA_029259995.1 Phycisphaerae bacterium | reverse complement strand
GCCGATGCTTCAGCCGATCTACGGCGGTGCCGCGGCGCGACCGTTCACGACGCATCACAATACGCTCGACATGGATCTGTTCCTGCGTATTTCCCCCGAGCTGTATCTGAAGCGTCTGCTCGTCGGCGGTATGGAGCGCGTCTTCGAGATCAATCGCAATTTTCGTAACGAAGGCATCAGTACGCAGCACAACCCCGAATTCACGATGATGGAGTGCTATCAGGCTTACGGTGATCTGTCGGACATGATGGACATTACGGAAGCGATGTTCGCGAGCGGGATCGAAGCCATCGGCGGCGGATTCAAGCGCAAGTTTCGCGATCTGGAAATTGATTTTACGCCGCCGTGGCCGCGCCGAACCTACACGGAGTTGCTGCGCGAATACGCCGGCGTCGAGCTGAGCGATGGCGCGGCTGTTCGCGCGAAGGCGGCGGAGCTCGGCATCGTGAACCCGAAGGCCGATGACGCCGTGATCGCGAACAAACTGCTGGAAGAGACCGTAGAGGACAAGCTGATTCAGCCGACGTTCCTGACGGAATATCCGGCAGCGCTTTGCCCGCTGACGCGTCGCAAGCCGGGCGATCCGTCGTTGGCGCTTCGATTTGAAGCGTACGTGGCCGGGATGGAAATCGGAAACGCCTACACGGAACTGAACGATTCGGCGATCCAGCGCGAAACTTTCGGTGGTCAGGTCGAAGGCGAAGGCGACGAGACGATGCGCGTCATGGACGACGACTTTATCACGGCGCTCGAATACGGCATGCCGCCGGCGGGCGGTCTCGGCGTCGGCATCGATCGGCTCGTCATGCTGTTGACGAATTCGTCGAGCATTCGCGATGTCATCCTGTTTCCGCTCCAGCGTCCTCAGTCGAACGATTAGACTGGCTCGAGAACGCGATGGATTCCAACATCGCCGGCGATCGCGCTCAAGGCGTCATGGACGACGCCGGACATGAGATTCGAGACTGCCGCACAAGTAATCCGTGTCGCCGCGAATGACAGGTGACTGAGGCCTTTGCATTGAAATCGCGACTTTTCACGCTCTTTGCGCCCATCACGGTTCCCTGTTACGTGGTATTTCTGGCGCTCGCAAATCTTCTCGGCGGGGCGTATTACATCGTCGTCGAGGCGTCGCTGGCGAGAATTCTGGGCCGGCCGATCAGCCTGACGCCCAGGCAGATGCTGATTTTTTCCCTTCCCGTTCTTGCGATCGCTCCGTTTGTGCTGATCGTGCACTTGTTGATTGCCGCCGCGATGGCATTTGTCGGATTTCTGCGCTGGGTCGGTCGTTGGCAGGCCGACGTGCAGGGAAAGTGGACGGCGATCATCCCGGGGCTTGCCTGGACGCTCGTGGCATTCTGGGTGTCCGTGACGTGCTTTAGCGCATCGTGGGGCGTCGCGATGATCGGTCGCGGCATACCGCAGGAGAATGTGGATCGGCTCGTCGAGTTCGGCACGCGCAATCGGATGCTGGGCGCGATGCCGCTTGAAATGCAGCGACGGCGCGAAGCGCTGATCGCGGCGTTTGACGACTACAAGGCCGAGGCGCCGGCGGGGGCGAAGGAATCCTTCGAATATCGCGAATGGGAGCTCCGAACAGAGCTGCTTCGCGATTCGGACACGTTTGCCTCCTGGTTCGTCGATCGCCGAAGTCGCGACTCCATGGGGCTGCCCGCGATGCTGACATTGCAGCGCCTGGCGGACGTTCCATGGTTTTATTATCCGAGTGATTTTTCCGCGGACGGTCTGGATCGCAGTGTGTTGCTCTTGGGACCTCTGCTGTTCGCGTGGCTTGTGCTGTTTCGCTGGCCCGGAACGTTCGTCATTTTCTCGCGAACCTGGCAGCGCCCACTTTGGCTGATCGCCCGGCTCGCCGGCGTGACGTGGGCGATTTTCTGGCTTGTCACATGGGAGCCCATGTCGCCGATCAAGGGCTACGTGTTCCTGTCGGACGCGGGCAAGCTCGTGGGGCCGCCGCTGTGGTTCGCGGCGCTTTCGCCCGCCCATTGGCTGGGCGTGAATTACCTGACGTGGGCGCGTCCCGAGTGGTGGCTCTTCAACGCCGGTCTCTGGTGCGCACTGCTGGGTGTTGTTGCGTTTGTGTGGTGGCTGGGTTGGCGATTGAGCTCGTACCTGTCGGCGCCGCGCTATTACGTCGCGTTTCTCGCATCGCGATTGCTTCAGCGAAAGCGGATTGCGTTCTTCAGCGTCGGCGCCGTGACGCTTTGCGTCGCGATGATGATCATCGTCAAGAGCGTCATGGGTGGTTTCGTCGACAGCATTCGCGAGCGTGCCAATGGATTGCTGGGCCATCTCGTCATCGGCGGCTCCATGCAGGGCTTTCCGCACTATGACGAGATTCTGACGGATCTGAAGAACCTTCGCGATCCGAAGACGGGGAAGCCGATCGTGAAGACGGCGACGCCCGTCATTCATACATACGGCGTGATTCAGTTTCCACGCACCAACGAGACGTTCGCCGTTGAGATCAAGGGCGTTCGTTTGCAGGAGT
>JAJDEC010000613.1 GCA_029259995.1 Phycisphaerae bacterium | reverse complement strand
ACCGACGTCACGAATCTGACGCAGAACGCGAGCATCGATTCGCAGCCGGCGTTCAGCCCCGATGGTCGCAAGATCGCATTCAGGTCGAATCGCAACGGCAATCGGGAGATATACATCATGAACGCCGACGGAAGCGAACCGACGCGGCTGACGATGAACGCCGCGCCGGATGATTCACCGACGGTCGCGCGGGGCTCCAATTGACAGACATACGCGTGTTACCTCGCGAGCTGAAAGGAAGTGCTTGACATGAGCGCCGAATGGTACGACTTGTTCCAGCCCGCCTCTCGCGCGGATCGCTAGAGCGGCCGCGACATGGAATGCGGAACCTGGATTCCAGAATCCTTGTTGTTCAGGAGAAATACGATGTCAGGAAACGAATCACTCAAATCGAACTCAACTCGATCGGATATGCGATCACGTTGCACGGGATCGATAATCGGCTGTCTCATTCTAACGATGGCGATTGCACTGACGCCGCACGTTGTTCTTGCGGGTCCACGCATCATGGAGCTGCAATTCGAAACCGACAAACTCGTCACACTCGTCAGGCAGCGCCTTGCCGAAGAAACGCCTTGCTACCTTGACGAATTCGAGTTACCGACGGAATCCGGGACGTTTGTCCTCGACCATGTCGGGTTCCCCGGCGGGATTGGGCTGCAGCGTTCCGGCGGGGAAATACAACTTGTGGTCCCGGTCCAGATCTTTACGAAGACGCCCGAATGCATGCGGAATCCCAATTGCGGGCTGACGGATTTTCAGCCGAACAGCCCTTTGGAGATTGATCTTGTGTTCGCCATCAGGGGCGAGGCCATGGCCGACAGTGGGGGCGTTCTTCAGCCGTTCATGTGCATTCGATTTGCCGGCGTTGAACTGGACGGCCAGTTGATCCCCAGCGCAGCGGCTCCGGGTATCTACCAGGCCCTGGGTTCAGTTGCGATCAACAAATGCAATCGGATCAACATCGACGCCGTCAGAACGCTCCTTGCCGGAGAACTCAAGATCAAGATGGTGGGCGCCAGTGCGAATTCGTCGCTCAATCGCATCGCGCTGCGAATCGAGTTCGAGGATCCGTCGATTCCGAACGCCGCGCCTGATCCGACGTGGAGCGCGTTTTTCGCCGGCGATCTGCAGCCCGACGTGCCGGGTTCCGAGTGGAGTCTGTTCATCGACGCCGACATGTTTACGCAGACGGTTGTCGATCGGTTTACGTCCGAGTTTACTGGAAAGGACCGGGTTTCTCTGACGTCGGCGCCGGAGGCGAGTTGGCGGCCGACGGCGGAACTCGGTGGTCGCGTTGACTTGGCGCTGGTCGCGGATATTGACGTGGACGTCTGCACCATCGGAACGGACGCCGACATCGAAGTGGCGTTTCGCGCCAATTCGAGCAATCCCAATGTTGTGCTCACTGACGGCTCGCTTGAGATCGAACTCGACGGCGGAGACCTCCTCGATTGCAGTCTTCTGGGCGGCCCGCTATTCCCGGTACTCTACAGTTCGGCGGCATCCCTGGTCTCGCTGATCAGTATCGAGGCGATCCTTCTGGGATCGAGCAGCACGCTGCCGGATGAATGTACACAACTTGGGGAGGAGCACTTTGGCTGCAGTTTTCCAGTCTCCCTGCCGCGAATCAGCCTGAGCAAATGGAATCTACCGCTGTCGCCGGCGGCCAACATGAGAATGACGACGTTCTTCGGCGATCCCAAGGGGCCTGTTCTCGCCGGGCCCATGACGACGACCCCCATCCCTTCACACACATCGCTCTCGATCGAATCAAGCGGCTTCATTTACCGCGTGCAGGGTGGCTGCAGTTCGCTCCGTCTCGGATGGGATTGCGGCGTTCGCATGGTTGGAACCGGCAAGCTCTGCCGGTCCATTGAAGTCGTCGACGATCCACTCGGCATCTTTGAAGTCAATTGGCAGGGAACCCATCCGCTCGGCAATCTCTACATCGGCGTTCCCTATCAGGACTTCGAGGTGATCTTCCCGAGCGTCGGCGCTGATATAGGTGCATTCAACGCGGCTCCCTATCCGTGCAAACTGCTATTTCGAACCAGTCTCGGATCCGGGACGATCGCCATCCCGGGCCCTGATGAAAGCACGCTCAATCCGGGAGAATCGATCGGCCTTCTCACGAAGGCGCGGGCAAACTGCTTTTTTGAAATCGCATTCCTGCCAGGCCGCATGAACCCGTTCTGGCTTGTGGATCCGCCGCCTTTTGACGTCCAGGCGCAACTGCTGTTTGAGAATCCGTCGCTCCAGCCTGAAAGTCTGACGACGGAACTCGTGGACGTTGCAATCGTCGGAATCGACGCCATCGGCGGTTCGCCGGACGAAAGCGGCCGAACGGCCGTTTCCAATGTCGGAATGCAAATGGAATTCAACTTCCGATCCCGTTCCGGCGCTGTCGGGGGAGCGCCTCGCACGAAGCGCATCGACGCGAGCGATCAGACGAAGCCGGAAGACGACATGGAATTCACAATCCACGTGCCCGTGAGTGTCGAGCTCGTCGCGAAGATGAAAGACGGCTCGTTGGAGGGGGAGGCGGTACTCAGCGAATTGTTCTCGCGCGTGCTGGACGCGGACGTCGATCAGCTTCCCGACGGCGTGCGATCCGCTTCCTTCTTCGTCGAGATCGAACCGGACCAACTCATATTCAGTGGTCCGCTTGAGATTATTCCTTCGGATTCGGGCCCCGGCCCCGCAGTCGATTCAGGATCGTCGGACGGCTGCGGCGACGGCACGTGCGGCGCCGGTTCGGCATTCGGAATGCCGATGTTGATGCTCGGCGCATGGATATCGAGACGCAGACCGCGTCGTCGTCGAGCGGTTGAAACTCAGGCATGACACGGGCTGGTTGATTCGTGAGAGAGAGGCTGGTTGTCTCGTCACACACATGACAACCAGCCCTCTCTCCGCGTTTGAATCGTGCTGAACTCACGCGTGCGACACAGGAGCAAGCGATGCAAATCGGTTTCAGATACGTCGTCTTGGTTGTTCCGGTTCTTCTCTGCGTCAGTATTGCCGTTGCGCGCGGGCGGGACTGCAACGACAATGGCATTGCGGATGCGATAGACCTTGTTGGTGCGATCTACTGGACGGATGGCACGCGAATTCGACGCGTTCATCTGGACGGGTCGAGCATCCAGGACATCGTCACAAGCGGTGTCTCAAGTCCCCGCGGAATCGCGCTGGATGCGGCCGCCGGAAAGGTGTATTGGACCGACGCGGTTGCAAAGAAGATTCAACGGAGCGATCTGGATGGGAGCAACATCGAAGATTTGTTTTCTGATATTTCCACGGGCTATGTTCCGGTCGGGATTGCCTTGCGTGCGGCAACGGGCCAAATGTACTGGGGAAATGAGGAGTACATTGGTCGCTCGAATCTCGATGGCACGTTTTCCGAATCTGTGACGGGCAACGGTCTCGTCATTCAGGACATCAAGCTGGATTTGTCGGCCGGGCATGTGTACTACTCGGACGCGCTCAATCAGCGAATCCTTCGAGTCGGCCTGAATGGCAGCGGAGTCACGGCGCCGATACCGACTGGTTCGCTCAATCCAGTTGGTATCGCATTGGACTCAATCGCCGGCAAGATCTACTGGACGCATCCGAACATGCACAGGATTCAGCGAGCGAACCTGGACGGCAGCGGCATTGAAGATCTCGTCAGCAGCGGCCTGGAAACGCCTGTCGGTATTGCGCTGGATATTCCCGCGGGCAAGATGTACTGGGCGGATCAGGGAACGGGGAAGATCCAGCAGGCGGACTTGGATGGCTCGAATGTCGTCGAGATTGCTTCGGTCGCATTCACGGCGCCGCCGTACCTGGCACTGATTCCACGGACGACTGATTCCGACAGTGACGGAGACGGTGTGCTCGACGAATGCGATGGCTGTCCGAACGATCCGAACAAAGTGGCGCCGGGCGTCTGTGGTTGCGGCGTTGCGGACAGCGATCGGGATGGAGACGGCGCGCTCGATTGTCTGGATGGTTGTCCCGACGATCCCCACAAGATTTATCCCGGCATCTGCGGTTGCGGTATAGCGGATGAATTCGTCGATCGCGATCACGA
>JAJDEC010000612.1 GCA_029259995.1 Phycisphaerae bacterium | reverse complement strand
AGTTCGACGCGACCCAGTCTAAATAGCCTGCGGCGACTGGCTGCGGGTTGATTGGGGGCATTGAACTGACGAGGTGCACGGCATGGGGCACAGTCATGAACCGGACTCGGGCAGGTTATGGTTCGACGGAGCGTTCGTCTGCTACGAATCCGCCACATATGCCTCATGGCGGCAGCCTCTCGACCAAATCCGCATCATCGGCGAGATGACCAATCAGCTTGGTCCGTTCACCGATGATTATTTCATTTGTTTCGCCAAGGACTCAAGTGGATGGTTGGAAGCGTCTTTTTACGCAGACGGTCGTGACGCGTTTTTCAAGGCGATCCGGGGCCGATTAAATGCGCAACTGGAACTTAGGCTTGTGAACTCGACAGATTTCGCAAGTCGTATCAACTGGCCGAAGCATCTTATTGACCAAGCGATGTTCGAATTCACCGACAAAGTCCCTCGTGGCATCTGGCAACGGCTGAGGAGCTTCATTCTGCCGCAGAATATCCAAACCCTGTCCAACGTGGCGTTGCGGGATTTGCCGACAGCGACGAAGGCTGCGACAGAATAGGCGTGGACCGAAATGAGGTTCTCGACAAGGATTGGCAATCAATTCCCCGAGGGGAATTCGTGGCTATCGCGAGCGCCCCTGTGGTGACTCGGATTCGTTGTCTTCGATCGCATGGAGGCGCTTCAGGCGGTTCGCCGAATCGTCGAGCCGGGCCTTCGGTATTGACGGATTCGATGAGAGACCTTCGTGTGCCGCCGTGATCAGCTTGGCGGCTTCATCGATGCGACCTTGTTCCAGGACACATTCGCCGAGTTGACTTCTGGTGTTGTGGATGAGCCAGTGATTCGGCGGGAAGACGTCTTCGCGAATCGCGAGCACATCCCGCAACATTGCTTCGGCTTCCGAATAATGATTCTGACGAGTCAGGCTGACGGCGATCAGCATCTTCGATCCGCCGATGGCCATCGCGTCGTCGGGGTTCAGTGATGTGCGAATGGCCAACGCATCGCGGGCGTGTTTTTCGCCGGCGCGGAATTCGTCAGATTCGATCCGGCAATACGCCATTCGATCGAGGAGATTGGCGATTTCGATCGAACCGTCGGGGGATTGTTGTCGCTCGAATGCGATTTGTTGCGTCAGTACCTCGGAGGCTTCCCTGAATTCACGTTGCCCCATGAGTGCGCTCAGCAGACAGCTTGAATAATGGCGGATCTGCGCCGGATCGCCGATGCTGGAGAACTGTGCGTCGAACGATTCCCGATAGAGTTGCAGTGCTTCGCTCGACTGTCCGGTTGCCTGAAGCATGTGGCCGCGGCGATGAATCAATTCATAAACGTCAGGGTCCATCTTGCCGCGAACGGCGCGAAGATCACGCAGCGCCGTATCAATGATCGTCGCTTCTTCATCGTATCGCCCGGCGGCATGGAGCAGATTGACCAGGTGCAGCGAGCTGTTGATGACCTGGTCGTCCGTCGCCCCGAGCGTTTCTCGATAGCCGGCCAGCGCTTCCCGATGCAGCGACTCGCTGCGCTCGATGTCGCCGGCTTCGAAGAGGCTTGCGGCGAGATTCACCTCGGCCTGCAGTGTCGACGGATCGTCCGGTCCGCGATGCGCCGCGAGCGTCCTGACGAGTGTTTCCCGAATCTCGAGCTCGGCCGCTTTCTGACCGATGGCGTCCTTGATTTCCGCGGCGTAGCCGAGCGATTCGATCACGTCGCGATGTGCGTCGCCGAGCAAAGCAAGCTGTTTGGGCAACGCCCTGCTCATCAGGGCGTCCGCTTCCTCGGCCTTTCCGACGTGCAGGTGTTCGCGTGCGTAAAAACTCTGGACGGCGAGCGTCATGCGATGGTCCTCGCCGAGCGTGCGCGCGTGCCCGGCGAATATGTCGGGATATACTGCCATTGCCTTGGCATGCTCGCCATCCATGCAGTGCCGAATCGCGAGATCGAAGCGCGTCAGCAATGTGTCGGGATGCTCCGGTCCGAGCAATTCCGATTGCAGTCGAGCGGCCTCCTCGTTGAGCGTTCGGGATTCATCCAACTGGCCCGTGACGGCGCAGACCGATGCGAGATTCTGCTGTGCCTCAAGTGTCAGTTTATCGCCGATTCCCAGCGTGTTGCGGCAGGCGCCGAGCAACGCTCGCGACATGGATTCGCATTCTTCGTATCGCTTCATGACTCGAAGCAGGACGGCCAGCTCGTATTTCGACATCAGCGTTCTGCGGGCAGTCGGCCCGAGTGAATGCGCGTGCGCTGCGGCGGCCTCTTCCAGCAACGACAGCGCCGCGTCATAGTGCGACTGCGCCCTCAGATTGGCGGCCAGCCGCTGTATCGCGTCGGTCGTCAGTGGGTCTTCGCGGCTCAGTTCGCGCTCTCGAATGGCGACCGCCTGACGTAGGTGCGACTCGCCCGATTCGAACAGCCCCATGGCCGTGTATGTGTTGCCGATCGTCACGCGGAGTCGCGCTTCGACAAGCGGCTGATCAGTGAACTGTTTCGACAGCTTCTCGTTCTGTCGATCCAGTATGTCGCGCAATGTCGCATCGCGCCCCAGATCGTCCGGTGACACGGCCGCCAGCATCTCGCCGAGGTACTTCGTGACGGATTCGGCGCTCGCTTCGGCTTCCTCGGCGCGGATACGCGCGCTATCCGCCAGCTTTTTCTCTGCTTCGGCCCGATCGCGAGCGGACGCGGCGACGCGCTCCGCAATCTCTGCACGCTTTCGGGCCCGATCCGCACGGACGAATCCAATTGTCGAAACGATCATGCCGATGGCCAGCGCCATGGCGACGCAAATCGTCGCGACGACAGCTCCGCGATTTCGCTTCGCGAATTTGCGAAGTCGATAGGCCGCGGCCGGCGGTCCCGCCATGACCGGTTCGTCCTGAAGATGCCGTCGAATGTCCTCTGCCAGCGAGGCCGCCGAGGGATAGCGCCGATCCGCATCCTTTTCTAGGCATTTCATCACGATCCAGTCGAGATCGCCCGACAGTCGGCGTCGCAAAGTGATACGATCGATCCGGCGGACGTCGGCGATGGCGTCGATTGCCACGTTGGACGACGCGTCATTCTGACGTCGTTCGGCCGGCATCTGTTCTGCGCTCGACGCATCGTTTCGCAACCTGCTGATTCGCGTCGATGGTTTCGCAGGCTCCTCCTGCTGAATGATCCGAAGCATTTCTCCGTATCCGACATTCAGCAAGGATGCCGAGTCGAACGGCGTCACGCCCGTCATCAACTCGTAGAGAAGCACGCCGAGGGAATAGACGTCGCTGCGCGTGTCCACTCCCTGGGGCGATGCGCCCGCCTGTTCGGGGCTCATGTAGGCCGGCGTGCCGATGATCTGTTGCTGCGTCGTCAGCGTGATGTTCGTCAACTGCGATTGGATCGCCTTGGCCACGCCGAAGTCGATGACTTTTGGCGTTGCCGACATACCGTCGCTCGATACAAGGACGTTCGACGGCTTCAGATCGCGATGGATGATTCCCTTCTGATGGGCGTGCTGAACGGCGGCGCAGACGTCGAGGAAGATTCGCAGTCGATCGTCGAGCGACATGCGCCGCTTGTCGCAGTAAGTCGTGATCTGAGCGCCATCAACGAGTTCCATCACGAAATAGGGGCGACCGGTTGCCGTGGTTCCCGCGTCGAAGACTTTGGCGATACAGGGATGGTCCATCACGGCGAGGGCCTGACGTTCCGCATCGAATCGCGCGAGGACCTGCCGCGAGTCCATGCCGGGTTTGATCAGTTTGAGCGCGACGGCGCGGCGGACGGGCTCCGTCTGTTCGGCGCGATAAACGCTGCCGAAGCCGCCTTCCCCGATGCATTCGGAAAGGACGTAATGATCGATTCGCGTGCCGATCTGTTCGGCGGGTGCTGCGATTGGGTTCGCGGCGTTGTGGAAGTAGCGGGCGACGTGTTCTGACTCGTTGCAGGTCAGATCGCCGAGGAATTCTCCGGCTTCGGCGTCGGCGGCGAGGAGCGAGTCGACTTGTGAGCGGATTTCCCTGTCGCCGTCGCAGGCGGCATCGAGAAAGGCGGCGCGCTCATGCGGCGATCGCTCCAGCGCGTCGGCGTGAATCTCCTTGATGCGGTTCCACGTGTTCGGATTCATGGTCATTCCAGCGACGTCGGCGGTAAAACACAGTGGCGTCCGGCGACGGGCGTCGAACGCCTTACTCG
>JAJDEC010000611.1 GCA_029259995.1 Phycisphaerae bacterium | reverse complement strand
GACGATCAAGGCAACCCGGATGTCGCAATCGATTTCCGAATGAATGTCACGTCGAAAAAAGAAGCACCGGTTGGCGATCAACCGGTGCTTCGTTCAATACCACGTTTCCTATGATCCGGCCACGACGGGCCGGGCCTGCTGGCTTTTGAGCGCGTCAGCCAGCCGTGCCGGCGGCAGCCACTTCACGCAGCAGGCCGGGCGGCGGTTCCATCGTCTTCTTGCACTCGGGATAACCGCTGCATGCCAGGAATCGACCGCGCGTTCCGAGCCGAAGCAGCATCGGCTTTCCGCAGTCGGGGCAAATCTGATCCGTTTCAATCGGCTTGGCGTTGGCTTCGGGCGATTCCGCCTCGGCCTGCTTCTTGGCTTCGCCGCGCAGATTCGCCGCGGCCTTGCATTTCGAACTGCCGCAGGCAAAGAACGGACCGAATCGGCCCGTGCGCATGCGCATCTCGCCTCCGCATTCAAAGCACGCAAGGACGCCATTCTCCGGCAGGACTTCGACTGTCGGTCGGCCCGTGCGCGTCCATGCGAATCCTTCCGGCGGCGGTCCAAGCGCAGCAATTTCTTCCTTCGTGAGGTTCTTGCGCCCCGCCGCCTTGGCCTTGCCGGCCGGCTTGTCGGGCGGCGGCTCGGGGATCTTGCCTTCCTTCTCGAGTTCCTTCAGATGATCGAGCTTGTCCATCGGCATCGCGTTGCGACACTTCGGGAAGCCCGAACAGCTCAGGAACGGCCCGCGTCGACTCTTGCGAATCACAACATTGCGTCCGCACTTGTCGCATCGCACGCCCGCCTCTTCGGGTTTCGGCTTTTCGACGAAGACGTCTTCCGGCAGTTGCTCGGTCGACTTGCATTTCGGATAGCCCGTGCAGCCGAGGAACGCCTTGCCGCGGGCCCATTTCACTTCCATGTCGCTGCCACATTCGGCGCAAGGCTGCTTCAGCGAACTCGCCTCAACTTTACGGAGCGGCGTTCCGTCTTCCATGCACGGATGCGTAAAATCGCATTCGGGATAACCCGAACAGCCGAGGAAATGCCCCATGCGGCTTTTTCGCACGACCATGTCCTTGCCGCATTTCTCGCACGCATCGGCGCCGACGATCGGCTCGACGGGTTTGCCGTCCTTGTCGATGTTCTTCGCGTTCTTGCATTTTGGATAACCGGAACAGGACAGGAAGCGACCGTTCTTGCTCAGACGGTAGACCATCTGCTCACCGCACTGATCGCACGTATACTCGCTCGGCTCGGCGCGGACTTTTTCCATCTCCTCGTGCGCCTTGGCGAGCGATTCCTTGAACGGATCGTAGAACTCGTGCAGCACATCGTGCCAGTCGAGATGGTTCTCCTCGATCTTGTCAAGTTCCCCTTCGACGTGACTCGTGAATCGAATGTCCATGATCTTCGGAAAATGCTCGACGAGTTTTTCCGTGACGACTTCCCCGCGCTGTGTCGGCTGGAACTTGCGATCTTCCTGTTCCACATAGCCGCGATCCTGAATCGTCTTGATGATATTCGCGTACGTACTGGGGCGGCCGATGCCCTCGGCTTCCAGCGTTTTGACGAGCGACGCTTCCGTGTATCGCGCCGGCGGCGACGTGTACTTCTGCGTCGGCGCAATGTCGATCGGGTAGACCTGCTGGCCTTCCTTCAGTTCCGGCAGCGTCTGATCGTCGCCCGACTTGGGCACGCCCATCACGCGATAGAAGCCGTCAAAGACGAGCACGCGGCCCGACAACTTGAATGTCGCATCACCGACCGATGTTTCCGCCTTGATGAGAACCGTTGTCGCGTCCCATTGCGCCGGCGTCATCTGACAGGCGACAAAGCGATTCCAGATCATCGTATACAGTTTGTGCTGTTCGTCGGAGAGATGACCCTTCAGTGTTTCCGGCGTCCGAGTGACGTCCGTGGGTCGAATGGCTTCGTGGGCTTCCTGCGCGCTCTTGCCGCTGGCGTATCGATTGGGTTTCGCCGGCAGATACTTGTCGCCGAACTCGTCACCAAGCCAGCCGCGAACGGCGTTGACGGAATCATTCGAGAGGTTCTTCGAGTCCGTTCGCATGTAGGTGATCAAACCCACGTTGCCTTCGCCCGTCTTGATGTCGACGCCTTCGTAGAGTCCCTGCGCGACACGCATGGTTCGTGATGTCGAGAATCGCAGGACATTCGCCGCCGCCTGTTGCAGCGTCGCCGTCGTGAATGGCGCCGAGGGCTTGCTGTTCGTGCGCTTCGTCTCAATCGATTTGACCTTGAATTCCGGCGCATCGTCATGCGACATGGCGCGAACGAATTCAATCTTCTTCAGGCCGAATCGTGCGTAGTCTTCCCAGGGCGTTTCGCGCATCTCATTGATGCGGACCCCAAGCGCTTCCGCCGTCTTGCGAACATCCGGTGCGGCGCTGGTGAACATTTCGCCGGCCGCCTTTGTAATATCGAGTCGACCTTCGGGTTTGTAGCTGCCGCCGGCAAGTTCGGACATTGAGGCCTCGAAGCCGCCTGTCTTCGACAGCCACGCATATCGTTCCTTCTGCGTCGGGGTCCCGCCGTCTTTCCCGCCGCTCTCGCAGAATTTCAGCCAGTCGCTCGACAGTTTCGTCGCAGTGCCGGCGTCATCCGCGAATGCGCCATCGATCGCCCAGTATTCCTGCGGTTCAAAAACGCGGATTTCGTTTTCGCGAATGACGATCAGTCGAACGGCGACGGATTGGACGCGACCCGCCGAGAGACCTTTGGAAATCTTCTTCCAGAGTAAGGGCGAGAGTTCGTACCCCACGATGCGATCGAGAATTCGACGGGCCTGTTGGGCGTCGACCTTCCCCACATCAATTTCATGTGGATGGGCGAACGCTTCCTTGATGGCAGTCTTTGTGATTTCATTAAAGACGACGCGGCGAACTTTGGCTTCCGGCAGTTCGAGAGCATGCTTGAGGTGCCAGGCAATCGCCTCGCCCTCGCGATCCAGGTCGGTCGCGAGATAGACCGTCTCAGCGCCGTCAGAGTACTTTCGAAGATCTGTGACGATCTTGGAGTGATCCGGAAGCACTTCGTACGTCGGCTCGAAGTTTCGGGCAGGATCGATCCCATAGGCGTGCGGCGGCAGATCGCGAACATGTCCCTTGCTCGCCTTCACGACGTAATCCGAGCCGAGGTACTTGTTGATTGTCTTGGCTTTCGCCGGCGATTCGACAATGACGAGATGCTTCGCAGTGGTTCGCGAAGCGCCATTCTCCCCTTTGGCGACCGACGTCTTTTTCTTTGCCATACAATTTGCCTAACCTTCTTTTTTTCCCATATTTGCGATTCAACGGCCGGCATCGACGGTGCACCCGCCCATTCGGCATTACGGCGCTATATCGGTCGCGTGCCGACGCATCTGAACCGATTTCACTGGTGCCGTATCGAAGCGGCGCGGGACACTAGCACGCGAAAATCTGGGTGTCAATTGACTGGACGCCCGACAGCAGCGACTTCTGTCACTCGAATGTGTTGCGTTCGACTGCGTTTCTGCACCGGGGCCACACACTACATAAAGTGATCTTTCATAACGACTTACGGATATTCTAGAAAGCGTGGGTGATCGGCTGGCCTTCGACAGCGTGAGCGAGGCCGAATATTTTATTGAACCGAGCTGAGAATTCACAGTTTCAGACGTGACCAAAGCGGAATGTCGCTCGATCCTCGCGAATTGCCGCATGTCGCCGATCGAGTCGCGCAATTCCCGCCGACAATGTTAGAATTCCGCGAAACGGCCGCCCCGACAATTCGGTATACACCTTAAGCGAACGTCTGCGCGTCGCTCAGGCGATAAAGAAACGGTGCGTAGCCGAATTCGTCAAACAACCGCAACGAAGTTTCCTCAAATTGCTTTTTCTAAGGAGTGCTCAATGAATCTGAATCGCACCTGGAGATTCCTCCCGGTCGCCCTCGCATTGGTCGGCTTCGGCTTGGCCGCAAATGTGATCGCTGACGAAAAGAAGGAACCGAAGGCAAAAGCGGAAAAGCCGAAGCCGGATTTTCCGCCGTTCGACAAGGCGATGAAGGACTTCAAGGAAGTCCCGACTTCGGACACACCGTTCTTCAAACTCTATCACAACAAGAAGACGGATTCCCTTCGCGCCGTGATCCCCGGATCGCTGATCGGCAAGCAATTCCTGATCGCGTCCAGCATCTCGGGCGGACCGGCAGCGACAGGCTTTCAGCTGGATCACTTCCTGGCCTATTTCGAGCGAATGAATAAGAACCTCGTTCTGATGCGCGTGGATTCACGTTACAAGAACGACGGCGACAAGCCGATCTCCGACGTCGTCAAGCGAAGCTACGGCAGCGACTACATCCTTCAGAAAGTTCCGATCGTATCGATGGACGGCAGTGACGCCGT